>NZ_JBHYUG010000022.1:38139-101809 GCF_042749375.1 Streptomyces sp. NPDC059477
GTCCGGCCGGCCGGGCGGGGACTATCTGCACCTCCCGGCGGCGGTGCACGGGGAGGTCGACGACGGGGCGACGGCCGCCGCATCGCTGCCGGGAGTCGTCGATCCGGCGGCGCGCCAGTTGCCGCCGCCCGAGGCCGTGGACCGGGCGATCGAGTTGCTGGCTGCTGCGCGGCGGCCGTTGATGGTGCTGGGCAAGGGCGCCGCGTACGCGCGGGCGGAGAACAGCGTCCGGGAGTTCGTGGAGCGGACCGGGCTGCCGTTCCTGCCGATGTCGATGGCCAAGGGCCTGCTGCCCGACGACCATCCGCAGTCGGTGGCCACCGCGCGGTCGCTGGCGCTGCGGGAGGCGGATGTGGTCCTGCTGGTCGGGGCGCGGCTGAACTGGCTGCTGGGGCATGGTGAGCCGCCGCAGTGGAACCCGGACGCGCGGTTCGCGCAGATCGACATCGACCCGGCCGAGCTGGACGGCAACCGGCCCATCGAGGCTCCGCTGGTCGGGGACGCGGCGTCGGTGATGGAGGCCCTGCTCGACCGGGCGGAGCCGGGCCGGATCAAGGCCCCCGAGGAGTGGCGGGAGCGGCTGGCGGCCCGCTCGGCGCAGAACGTGACGAAGATGGCCGGGCGGCTGGAGGCGGCCCGGACCGCGCAGCCCATGAAGTTCCTGGGCGCGCTCCAGGCGATCCGCGATGTGCTGCGCGACCACCCGCGCGCGTATGTCGTCAACGAGGGCGCCAACGCCCTGGACTTCACGCGCAACGTGCTCGACATGCATCTGCCGCGCCACCGGCTGGACAGCGGGACCTGGGGAATCATGGGCATCGGCATGGGGTACGCCATCGCCGCCGCCGTCGAGACGGGCGATCCGGTCGTGGCCGTCGAGGGGGACAGCGCCCTCGGGTTCAGCGGCATGGAACTGGAGACCATCTGCCGCTACAACCTGCCCGTCATCACGATCGTCCTCAACAACAGCGGTGTGTACCGGGGTGACGACATCTCCCCCACCACCGACCCCGCTCCGACCGCTCTGCGGGCCCGCTACGACCTGATGATCAACGCGTTCGGCGGCATGGGCCTGCGGGCGACCACACCCGACGATGTCGCCGCCGCGCTCCGCGAGGCCCTCGCCTCGGGCGGGCCCGCGCTCATCGACTGTCTGATCGACCCCTCGGACGGCACCGAGAGCGGCCACCTGACCAACCTCAACCCCAAGGGAGTCGGGGACGTGAACCACCCGGCGGCCTGACCGACCCGCCCTCACCGGGCCTCACACCAACCCACCTCACCCCACCTCACGGCACCTCGTGGAAAGGGAACCCGACATGACCGACCTGCCCCTGACCGGAATCAAGGTGATCGACTTCACCGGTGTGCAAGCCGGCCCGGCGTGCACGCAGATGCTCGCCTGGTTCGGCGCCGACGTACTGAAGGTCGAGCGCGTGGACGGCGGTGATGTGACCCGTCATCAGCTGCGGGACATCCCCGACGCGGACGCCCTGTACTTCACCATGCTGAACGGCAACAAGCGCTCCCTGGCCATCAACACCCGTACGCCGGAGGGGAAGGAGGTCATGGAGAAGCTGATCCGTGAGGCGGATGTGCTGGTGGAGAACTTCGCGCCGGGCGCGATGGACCGGATGGGCCTGTCCTGGGAGCACATCCACGAACTCAACCCGCGGTTGATCTTCGGCTCGGTCAAGGGCTTCGACGAGGAGTCGCCGTGGAACGACCTGAAGGTCTACGACAACGTGGCCCAGTGCGCGGGCGGCGCCGCGTCGACCACGGGTTTCTGGGACGGGCCGCCCACTGTCAGCGGGGCGGCCCTCGGGGACAGCAACACGGGGATGCATCTGCTGATCGGCGTGCTGACGGCGCTGCTCGCCCGTGAGCGGACGGGGCGCGGGCAGAAGGTGTCCGTGTCGATGCAGGACGCAGTCCTCAACCTGTGCCGGGTCAAGCTCCGGGACCAGCAGCGCCTGGACCGGCTCGGCTACCTGGAGGAGTACCCGCAGTACCCCGACGGTGAGTTCGGTGAGGCCGTGCCGCGCGGCGGTAACGCGGGCGGTGGCGGCCAGCCGGGCTGGGTCCTCAAGTGCAAGGGCTGGCAGACCGACCCCAACGCCTACATCTACTTCACCATCCAGGAGCAGAACTGGGCGCGCACCGCCGAGGCCATCGGCCACCCCGAGTGGGCCGACGACCCCGCCTACAACACGGCCCAGGCCCGGCAGCCGCACATCTTCGACATCTTCGACGAGATCGAGAAGTGGCTGGCCGACAAGGACAAGTACGAGGCCGTCGACATCCTGCGCAAGGCGGAGATACCGTGCGCGCCGGTCCTGAGCATGAAGGAGATCGCCGAGGACCCGTCCCTGCGCAGCAGCGGTTCGGTGGTCGAGGTGGACCAGAAGGGCCGCGGCCCGTTCCTGACCGTCGGCAACCCCGTCAAGTTCTCCGAATTCACCCCCGACATCCAGGGCGCCCCCCTGCTCGGCGAACACACCGACCAGGTCCTCGCCGACCTCGGCTACACCCCCGAGGCCATCGAGGCCCTCCACAAGGCCCGGATCGTCGCCTGAGCCGTCCCACCCCACCGGATGGGTCCCACCCCACCGGATTCCGTGCCGCTCGCGTGGCTGTGCGACAGCAGCCAGGCGGGCGGCACGGTTCTGGGTGGGGCGCCGAGGTCCGGTGGAGGGGAGAGGGAGGGAGCGGCCCCGGGTCAGCGTCCGTCGCGCGGGGACGGCGACCGGGACGGCGACGGGGGCGGCGACGGGGGCGGCGATGGTTCGGTGCGTGGGAAGAAGCCCCGGCCCGGTGGGGTCGGAGGCTCGCCGAGGTCGCCGCAGGGCAGGGGTTCGCGGGGTTCGGGGCCGGCGCGCAGGCCGTCGAGGAGGAGGTGGAGGTAGCGGCGCCACAGGTCGGGCCGGCCGGTGCGGTCGGTCACGGCGGCCACCATCAGCTGGATCGCCATCAGGTCCCAGGGCTCGGCGTCGGGCCGTAGGACACCCTGGGCCTTGGCCCGTTCGACCATCAGGTCGACATGCCGCCCGATCCGGTACCGGAACTCGCTCTCCCCCGGCATCGGCCGGCCGGTGCCGAGCAGCACCTCGCGCAGCCCCCGGTCGAGCGCCTGCAACTCCGCGACGCGCTCCAGATGGGTCGCCAGTCCCCGCCAGGCGTCGGGGTCCTCGGCGCCCTCACGGGTCACCTCCTCGACCCGGGCGAGCATGTCGTCGAACAGCGCGTCGATCAGGGCGTCCTTGTTGCGGAAGTGCCGGTACGCCGTGCCGACGCCGAGTCCGGCGTGATGGGCGACGTCGTCGAGGGTCGCGCGCAGCCCGCGGTCCCGGAACACCTCACGCGCGGCGGCCAGCAGCCGACGCCGGTTGACCTCGGCGTCACGCCGCAGACGGGGCGCGTCGGACGGCGGCGCCATCAGGCGGTCCCCCGCGTCGAGGGCGTGCCGTCGTCCCCGGGCGTCCTGCCACCACCGCTGCACACGTGCCGCCGCTCCCGTCGTCGCCCTTGCCGCCGCCCGCGGCCGTTCCTCACCACCGTACACGAACCGGAGAATTGTTCTCCGGTTCGTGTTACGTTGACGTCGAGCGAATACGGAGATCCCTTCTCCGGTTATCTCCGTTCGCTGTCCCTGTGTGCTGCCTTCGGGAGAGATCTGCCATGCCTGGATTGCCTGGACCCGACGTGGTCACCCACCACGACCCGACGAACCCCCCGCGCCCAACACGCCGCCGCAGGCCGGTCACCGCTCTGGCGGCCGTCCTCCTGCTGACCGCAGTCACCCTGACCGCCTGCGCGTCCGACGACTCGTCCGACACGGCCGCCCCGTCCGCCTCGCCGTCCGCGTGCCCGACGGCCGAACGGTCCCTGCCCGGCGGAGGGTCCGGTATGCCCACCGACATGCCGTCCGGGGCGCCGGGCGCGCAGAGCCTGGGCCAGGCCACGACGATCGAGGAGACCGACAACAGCACCAGCACGGTCATCGACCCCCAGGGCGCGGCGATCACCTGCGACACCTCGGCGATCACCACGACCGAGAACATCACCTACGCCTCGCCGAGCACCGACGGCACCCCGACCGACCTCAAGCTCGACATCCAGGTGCCCCAGAGCACGGGTGACAAGCCCCTGGTCGTGTACATCACGGGCGGCGGCTGGCAGATGTCCGACCGCACCGGCAATCTCGACCAGCGCACCTACATCGCCGGTCAGGGCTACGTGGTGGCCAGCATCCAGTACCGCACCGTCGCCGACGGGGCCACCTACCGGGACGCCCTCACCGACGTGAAGTCCGCGATCCGCTATCTGCGCGCCCACGCCGGCACCTACGGCATCGACCCGGACAACGTCTTCGTATGGGGCCAGTCCGCGGGCGGCTATCTGGCGGCCATGGCCGGCGTCACCAACGGCGACACGACCTACGACGTCGGCGGCGACCTCGATCGGAGCAGCGCGGTACAGGGTGTGGTGGACGAGTTCGGGCCCGCGAACCTGTCGGAGATCGCCGCCGACTACGACCAGGCCGCCAAGGACAGCAACCACACCCCGGGCAACGCCGCCGCACAGTGGGTGTACGGACCCGGCACCACCGAATCGACCGAGGACTACACCGACGAGGTGGCCGCCGCCGACCCCGCCACCCACATCTCCTCCTCGACAGCCCCCTTCCTGCTGATGCACGGCACCGCCGACCCGCTGGTGTCACCCAGCCAGACACTGACCCTCTTCAACGCCCTCAAGGACAAGGGTGTCGACGCCGAGCGCGTGGTCCTCACCGGCGCCGGTCACGGCGACCTGAGCTTCACGGAGGCGATCTCCGACGCCTCACCCACCACAGATGCCGCCAAGCCCTGGTCGACCGAGGAGACGATGGGGCACATCCAGGACTTCCTGGACCAGCACACCGTCTCCTAGCGCGAGAAAAGCCATCGCCGCCGCGCCGACCCTCCCGTAAGGTGCGCGGGTTGTCCGGGCGGAAGGGTGGGACGGTACATGGGTGCGAGGGCGGGGACGCGGGAGCGGCTGGCGGGTGCGGCGCGGGCCGCGCTCGGTGGCGGGCGGCGGCTGGCGGGAGTCGAGCGGCTGGCGGGCGGCAGCAAGAAGGGGGTGTACCGCCTGACGATGGACGACGCGACGACCGCGATCGGCTATCTGTGGGACACCGCCGAGAACTACTGGCCCGCCGCCGAGGGCGACGACGACCTCACCGACCCGCTCTCGCCCGCCGCCGGTCTCGACCTGTTCGAGGCGGCGCACACCCGGCTGGACGGGCTCGGCGTCCGGGTCCCGGCGATCCGTCTCATCGACCGCGACGGTGTGCACGGCCCGGCCGGCCTGGTGATCGTCGAGGATCTGCGGGGCGAGACCCTGGAAGGGCTGCTCGCCCGGGACCCACGCGCCGCCGCGCCGGTCATGGCCCGGCTCGCGGCGGCGCTGGAGGCGATGGCACATCACCGGGCGGCCGGGTACGGCAAGGTGGCCGTGGTCGACCGGGGAGACACCTCGCGCGGAACGTCGTGCGAGGACATCGTCCTGCGCCGGGCACTGCGGGACCTCACCGAGGCCGCGTCCCGTGACCCCCGGATCGCGCAGGCCCGTCCCCGGCTGGAGGAGCGCCTGCTGGAACTGGCGGCGGCCGTGCGGCCCCGTAGGGACTACGCGGTGGTGCACGGCGAACTGGGGCCCGACCATGTGCTGGTGGACCCGGCCGGGCACCCCGTACTGATCGACATCGAGGGCTTGATGTACTTCGACGTCGAGTGGGAGCACGTCTTCCTGCGGATCCGGCTGCACGACCGCTACCGGCCGCTGGAGCCGGACGGGCTGGACGAGGACCGGCTCGCCCTGTACCTGCTGGCACAGCGGCTCTCGCTCACCGCGGGGCCCCTGCGGCTGCTGGACGGGGACTTCCCCGACCGCGCGTTCATGGCGGACATCGCCGAGCACAACCTCCGGGAGACGCTGGATCTGGTCCGGGGCTGAGCGCCGCCCACGGAGAACCGCGCGAGGCGCCCGGCCCCGGACCTGGCTTCCGCCCCATGATTCCCACGGTGGTTCGGGGCGCGGGCCATGTCCGTCGCCCACGGGTCCTGCGGGAGGGCTACTTCTTCCCCCCGATGTCCGCCGCCCACGGATAGGTCAGCTGCACCGAGTTGAGCGGGGCGCCGGTGAGATCCGGGTTCAGGTAGAGCGGGTTGAAGGGCGTGTAGAGCGGAATCCAGATGGACTGGTCCACGGCGATCTTCTGGGCCCGTGCGATGAGCTGAGCACGCTGATCGGTGTCGGCGGTCGCCTTGGCCTCGTTGATCAGCCGGTCGAACTCCGGGTCGGACCACTGGGCGAAGTTGAAGGTGTCGCCGGTCTGGAGGTACTGGTAGATCGCGGTCGGGTCCGGATAGTCCGCCTGCCACAGCGAGAACAGCATGTCGATGCCCTCACGCGCCTTGGCGTCGCTGTACAGGGCGTTGTAGTTGTCGGCCGGGAGGGTCTTGATGTCCACCTTGAGCCCGATCGATTCCCCGGCGCGCTTGATCTCCGTACCGATGATCGGCATCTCCGACTGCGAGCCGGTGACGGCGATGGTGATCGGCTCGGCGGGCGCCCCCGCCTGTGTCACCAGCTTCTTCGCCTCCTCGGCCGGACCGCTCGGGTCGGGCAGCGCCTCGTACGCCGCCTTCAGCTCGGGCTGCGCATAGCCCCAGGTGCCCGGCGCGGCGGGGGCCTTGAGCGGTTCGGCGGCACCGGAGACCGCCGCCGAGATGATGCCCTCGCGGTCGATCGCCAGCGACAGCGCCTGACGGATGCGGACATCGGCGAGCGGACCCTTGAGGTCGGTCACCATGCCGACATAGCTTCCGGTGGTCCGGCCGAAGTAGAGGGACGTGTCCCCGGCCTTCCCGTCCTGGCCTCCGTCGCCGGTCGCGCCGCCGCCCTGGGCCAGCAGCTTCCCGTACCCCGACGCCGGGACGAACCACGATCCGTCCAGTTCCCCCGCGAGCATCGCCGTCGTCCGGGCGGCCGGGTCGCGAATGAACTCGAACTCCACCTCGGCGGCCTTGGCCACCCGCGCGCGGTCCCAGTAGCCGTCGTTGCGTTCGAGGGTGATGGACTTGCCCGCCGACCAGTTCGCCAGGGCGAACGGGCCGGTGCAGTCGACCCCGCCGTCCGGACGGCCCAGCTTCTTGCCCGCCTTCAGGGCCGCCGCCTTGCCGATGACCCGCCCGGCCGGGGTCGCCATCGCCTGGTTGAACTGCGCGTCGGGCTTCTTCAGCTTGACGGTGATCTCCCGGTCGCCGCTCGCCTCGATCGACGCCACGTTCTTGTAGACCGCGTCGTGGTACGAGCCGAGTGACTTGTCGAGGTTGCGGCCCAGGCTGTAGGCGACGTCCTCGGCGGTCATCGCGGCGCCACTGTGGAAGGTGACTCCGTCCCGCAGCTCGTACACCCAGGTCAGCGGGTCGGGGTTGGTCCAGGAGGCGGCGAGGGAGGGCTGGACGCTGAGGTCGGGGTCGATCCTCAGCAGGCTCTCGCAGACGTTCGCCAGCACCTCCATCGGCGGGAAGTCATTGCTGTAGATGGGGTCCAGGGACGACGGCTCGGCGTACAGCGCCCATCTCAGGCCGGCCACCTCGGACTTCGCCGGGGGCATGGACTCGGTCAGTTCGGGGGTGCCGGTGCTGCTCCCGGCCCCCTTCTCCACCCCGGCACAGGCGGACAGGGCGAGGGCCGTACAGGCGGTGAGCGCCGTGAGGACCGTGGCGGTGCCCCGACGACGGCGTGGGCGGCCGGGGCGCGCAAGGGGGTGGGACATGGTGGGTTCCTCCAGCGGGGCGCCGCATACGGACGCGGGACGGGACGAGGACAAGGAAGAGGGCGGCGCGGTGGGTCACCCGGCGGCGAGGAAGTCCCGCCGGGCGCGGGACACCTCCGCCGGGTCCCAGCCCAGCCGGGGCACACTGGACAACAGCAGCCTGGTGTACGGGTGTTCGGGGTGTTTCAGTACGTCGGCGGTGGTGCCGCTCTCGATCACCGCGCCCCGGAACATCACCACCACGTCGTCCGCCACCCAGCGCACGACCTCCAGGTCATGGCTGACGAAGATCAGGGCGACGCCGGTGTCCCGGCGGATCTCGGAGAGCAGATTGAGGATCTGGGCCTGGATGGACACGTCCAGCGCCGCGACCGCCTCGTCCAGGACCAGCACCCTCGGATCGGCGGCCAGCGCACGGGCGATGGCGACGCGCTGCCGCTGCCCGCCGGAGAGTTCCCTCGGCAGCGCCGCCGCCTCCCGGGCCCCGAGGCCGACCTGACCGAGCAGTTCGCCGCGCCGCCGGTCGCGTCCGGCGGGGTCCAGGTCCCGGTGCAGCCGCAGCACCTCGTCGATGGCGTCGCCCACGGTCTGCCGGGGGTCGAGACTCTGGTACGGGTCCTGGAAGACGAGCTGGACCGTACGGGCCCGCTCCCTGCGCGCCCCCCGGCCACCACCCGCGCCGACCTCCCGGCCGTCGAACAGCACCCGCCCCGAGTCGGCTTCCTCCAGCCCGACGATCAGCCGGGCCGTCGTCGTCTTGCCCGAGCCGGACTCCCCCACGATGCCGAGCGAACCGCCGGCCAGCACATCGAAGGTCACGTCGTCCACGGCCACGACCCGGCCCCGGTCGTACGTCTTGCGCAGGGACTCGACCCGGACGACCGGAGGGACGGGAGATGCGGGAGGTGCGGGACGGTCGGCGGTCATGACCGCTCTCCCTTCGTGAGCGGGGTGAGGGGGCGGGTCAGGGTGCCGGACGCCTCCGCCGCGCCCTGCCCGGCCTCGGCGGACTCCTCCAGATGGCATGTCACCCGGTGTCCGTCGTTCTCCCGTGTCCTGGGCGCCACGTCATGGCAGACGTCGACGGCCCGGGGGCAGCGGGGGGCGAAGGCGCAGCCGCGTTCGACCTCGTACAGGCCCAGCGGGCGGCCCGACACCGCGCGGAGTTCGGCACGGTCGGGTGCGGGCCGGGCGGCGAACAGGGCGGCGGTGTACGGGTGCTGGGGAGCGCGGGCGAGTTCGGTGGCGGAGGCCGCCTCCACGATGGAGCCCGCGTACATCACATGGATACGGTCGCAGCAGGCCACGGCGAGATCGAGGTCATGGGTGACCAGGACGATGGACAGTCCCCGCTCCCGGCGCAGCCGCAGCAGGATCGACATGATCTCGGCCTGGGTGGTCACATCGAGCGCGGTCGTCGGCTCGTCGGCGAGCAGCAATTCGGGCTCGCCGGCCAGCGCGGCGGCGATCATGACCCGCTGGAGCATGCCGCCGGACAGTTCGTGCGGGTACTGGCGCAGATGACGGTCCGGGTCGGGCAGTCCGACCTCCGCGAGCAGGGCGGCGGCCATGCGGGTGGCCTCCGCCTTGGACCGGCCCTGATGGAGACGCAGCCCCTCGGTGAGGAAGGTGCCGATGCGCTGGAAGGGGTTGATGTGGGCCCGGGGGTCCTGGAAGATCATCGACGCGGTACGGGACCGTACCTCCGCCAGTTCCTTCGGCGAGGCGCCGAGCACATCCCGGCCGGACACCTGGACCTGCCCGCTGACGTCGGCCTTCTCCGGGGTCAGCCCGACGGCGGTACGCAGGGTCATGGACTTGCCCGACCCCGACTCGCCGACCAGTCCGACGATCTCGCCCTTGGCACAGGTCAGGGACACCGAGGCGAGGATCGGCTTACGGTCCGCGCCGCGCCGGACGGTGATCGACAGGTCGGCCACCTCCAGCATCGCGGTGCGCGGCGGGGCGGCGGGGGCCGCTGCGGCGGCGGTCATGGGAGAAACCTTTCTGCCGAAGGCGATGCCGGTGCGGGTGCCGGTGCCCGTGCTGAAACGGGATCCGGCGCCTGAGCCAGCGCGGAGGCCGGAGCCGGCGCCGGGCCGGGGGCCGGAACCAGGGCTACGGCGGCAGCCGGAACCGCCGCCCGACCAGGCGCCGGAGCCAGAGGCACGGCGGCAGCCGGAGCCCACGCGGAAGCCAGAGCCGACGCCCGACCAGGGGCCGAAACGAGAGCCACGGCCGGACCAGGAGCCAAGGCCGGAGCCGGAACCGGAGCTGGAGCCGAAGCCCCCGCCGGACCAGGAGCCGGAGCCCACGCGGAAGCCGAAGTCCGGGCCGGAGGGCGAGCCGCGCGGGAAGCCGGAGCCCAAGCCCGAGCCGGACGGGAAGCCGGACCAGGAGCCGGAGCCAGACCGGAAGCCAGACCGGAAGCCGGACCCGGAGCCGACACCCCCGCCGACCGGAGGGAACCCGTCATCGGTCCGCCCTCCTGATCCGGTCCGCCACGCCCTCGCCGATCAGGCTGAACCCGACGACGGCGACGACGATCAGCACTCCGGGCGCGAGCGCCGACAGGGGCGCGCCCTGGAGGAGGGCGACCTGACCCTCGGAGATCATGGCGCCCCAGTCCGCCTGGGGCGGCTGGACGCCGAAGCCGAGGAAGGAGAGTCCGGCGAGGTCGATCATGGCGTAGCCGAAGCAGAGGGACGCCTGGGCCAGCACCATCGGCGCGATGTTGGGCAGCAGATGCCGGGCGATGATGCTGACGGCGGAGAACCCCTGGATCTCCAGGGCGCGGATGTAGGGGCGATGGCGTTCGCCGAGCGCGGCGCTGCGGGTCATCCGGGCCATGTAGGGCGTGTAGGCGATGGCGAGGGCGAGGACGGTCGCCTTGAGTCCGGCGCTGAGGACGGCCACCAGCAGGATCGCCAGCAGCACTCCGGGGAAGGCGAAGATCAGCTCGACGGTCCGGGACAGCACGGTGTCGACCCAGCCGCCGCGCCAGGCGGCGACGACGCCGATGGTGACGCCGAGCAGCGTGGCGCCGACGACGACCCCGAGCGGGCCCAGCAGCGAGGTGCGGGCGCCGTGGATCAGCCGGGACAGGACGTCACGGCCGGACTGGTCGGTGCCCAGCAGATGTTCGCCGGAGGTGCCCTGGAGGCTGTCGGCGAGGGACACCGCGTTGGGGTCGTGCGGGGCGAGCCAGGGGGCCAGGAGGGCGACGAGGACGAAGAGGGTGAGCACCCCGACGGACAGCGTCACCGATGTGCTCCCGCCGAAGCGGCGCGGCCACAGCCGGCGTCGTACGAGCGCGGTGGTCTTCTCGGGTGTTCCGGGGGGTGTCCCGGTGGTGGGGGTGTCGGTCATGGCCGGCATCAGGCGCCCACCTTTCCTCGGACCCGCGGATCGACCAGCGGGTGCAGCAGATCGACCAGGAGATTGCAGAGCGCGAAGACGCCGACGATGATCAGCACGATCGCCTGGGTCACCGGGAAGTCCTTGGCGTTGACGGACTGGACCAGCAGCGAGCCCATGCCGTTGAGGCCGAAGGCGGTCTCCACCAGGGTGGTGGTCACCAGCAGTCCGGAGACCACGAGTCCGGCGAGGGTGACGACGGGCACCAGGGCGTTGCGGAAGGCGTGCCGCCAGATGACCCGGCGCTGCGGGATGCCCCGGACCCGGGCGGTCTCGACGTACTCCTTGCGCAGTTCGGCGAGCATCGAGGAGCGGGTGGCGCGGGCCACCAGGGCGGCCGAGGACAGGGCGAGCGCCACGGCCGGCAGGGTGAGATGCCAGATCCGGTCGAGGAAGCCCTCGCCCGCGCCGAAGGCCGGGAACCAGCCGAGGGTGACGGCGAAGAGCGAGGTCAGTCCGATCGCCATCACGAAGGAGGGGGTGCCCATGGCGATCGTGGTGCCGATGATGGCGGCCTGGTCGGTGCGGCCCCGCTTCACGGCGGCGATCACGCCGATGAGGACACCGGAGACCAGGATCAGGACGAAGGCGTAGCCGACGAGGGTCACGGTGGTGGTGATCCGGGAGCCGATCAGATCGCCCACGGGCTGGCGGAACTGGAGCGACTGCCCGAAGTCGCCGGTGAAGATCCCGCCGAGCCAGGACAGGTACCGCTCGAAGAACGGGTCGTCCAGGCGGTACTGATCACGGATGGCCTGGAGGGTGTCGGCGGTGACGGAGTTGCCCCGGGCGAGGAACGACTCGGGCGAGCCGGGGGCCAGATACATCGCCGAGAAGACGATGAACGAGGTCGCCAGCATCAGCAGGGCCAGCGCGGAGAGCCGTTTGGCGAGCATCACGAGGACTCCGGTCAGCACCCCGCCCCCGGCGGCCGGGACCTTCAAGCCGCCGCCCGCTTTCGCGCGTTCCTTGGCGAGGCCGCTCACGAGGACGCTCCCAGGTCGGCCGCCCACGGGTAGTGCAGCTGCATGTACGAGGCCGGGGAACCGGTCAGCCGCTTGTTGAGGAAGAGCGTGTTGTAGGGGGCGTAGAGCGGGATCCACGCCAGTTCGTCCACGACGATCCGCTGCGCGGCGGTGACCAGCTCGGCGCGGCGGGCCGGGTCCTGGGTGCGGCCGGCCTCGGCGATGAGGTCGTCGTACTTCGGGTCCGAGAAGCCGGAGAAGTTATAGAAGTGATCGGTGGTGAAGTACTGGTACATCTGGAGCGGGTCGGGGAAGTCGGTGCCCCAGCCGGTCAGATAGAGGTCGATGCCCTTGCGGGCCTCGGCGTCGGTGTAGACGCCGTTGTACTGGTCGGCGGGGATGGACTTGACCTCGACGTCCAGGCCGATCTTCTTGGCGGCGGACTGGATCTCCGCGCCGATCACCGGGACCTCGGCCTCGGCACTGGTCGTCGCGACGACGATCGGGCGGTCCGGTGCCCCGGCCTCCTCCACCAGCTTCTTCGCGGCGTCGAGGTCGCGTTCGGTGGCGGTGAGGCCGTCCCAGGCGGTGCGGTAGGTCTTCTCGGCGTAGCCCCACGAGCCGGGGACGGCGGGCGCCTTCTGGGGCTCGCCCGCGCCGCTGATGACGGAGTCGATGATGCCCTCGCGGTCGATGGCCATGGACAGCGCCCGGCGGATCCGGAGGTCCTTCAGCGGGCCCTCGGCGTCCATGACGATGGCGTTGAAGCCCTGGGTGGACTCGCCGTAGTAGACGGTCCCCTTGCCGCTGTCCGTCAGCCGGCCCAGGGCGGCGGGCGGCAGGAACCAGCTGCCGTCGAGGGAGTCGGACAGCAGTCCGCTCACCAGGGCGGCGGGGTCGCGGACGAACTGGAACTGGACCTCCTCGGCCTTGGCCCGGTGCTCGGGGTCGAAGTAGTTCTCGTCGCGGGTCAGGGTCATCGACTGGCCCTTGTCCCAGTCGGTCAGGGAGAAGGGGCCGACGCAGTTCACGCCGCCGTCGGGGGTGCCGTACGCCTTGCCCTTGGCGGTGACCGTCGCCTTGCTGTCGACGATTCCGGCGGGGCTGCTCAGGTAGGAGGTGAACAGGGCGTCGGGCTGCTTGAGGGTGACGGTGACCTCCAGCGGGCCGGTGGCCTCGACGGAGGAGACGTTCTCGTAGGCGCCGGACCAGTAGGAGCCCGCCTCGGTGTCGAGGTTGCGGCCCAGGCTGAACGCCACGTCGTCGGCGGTGAGGGTGGTGCCGTCGTGGAAGGTGACACCTGAGCGGAGCGTGAAGACCCAGGTCCTGGGGTCCGGGTTGGTGAACGTCTCGGTGAGCGCGGGCTGGACCGACATGTCGGCGTCGAGGCGGAAGAGCCCCTCACAGACGTTGGCCATGATCTGCCCGGTCTCGAAGCTGGCGTTGTAGATCCAGTCGAAGGACGCGGGTTCCGCCGACACGGCCCAGGTGATCCGGTCCAGGTCACCGGCGGGCTCGGGGGTCAGTCCGGTGACGGTGACCCTTTTCTTCTGGCCCGGGTCACCGGCGTCCGTGGCGGCGCCGGAGCAGGCGGTGAGCAGCAGCGCCCCGGCGACCAGGGACACGGCGATCCGTCTGGGGCGCGGCGGGACGGGGAGGGCGTTCAAGGGAGGTACCTCCGCGAGGGATTCGGGGTCACGCAGGGCGCAATTCAGCCAGATTCAGTGGGGGTCATGGGCAGCGGAGGAACCGTTCCGGCGGGGTGCCGCCTAGGTCTCGGCCGCGCTGCGGAGCCTGGGGGCTCGGGCTCGATGGCCGCAGTCAACACCGAGGGGCAACCGGGGTCAACCCCCTGAAAGAAACGTTTCTTCGAGAAAAAGAAACGTTTCTTTTCTCCGCCGTTTCCGTCATGATGCTGAGCCAGGGCGACGAGATGCACTTCCGCCTCATGGTTTACGCATTCCACCCACCGGAAGATGAGCGATGACCCAACCCTGGATTCTGGTGACCGGAAACGGCGCCTTCGGCACCCAGGCGTCCCGGACCGAGCTGCACTACGCCGCCAACCCCAGCTCCGCCGTGGCACTCGCCCTGGACGGCGAGGAGATCGGCGGCCACCGCGTGGTCGGGCGTGCCCTCCTGTGGGACGAGCGCCCCGAAGAGGCCCTGCTCCCGCTGCTCGCGCCGGACACCGTGACCGGCCCGCCCCCGGCGGCCGTGGTGTCCTGCGGGGTGTTCTCGGGGCGCACCACGGTCACCGTCGAACGGACGGCGGTCAATGTGGAGGACTTCCAGTTCGCCGAGGACGGACGCCGCCCGGCGGGCGAGCCCCTCTACCCCGACGGACCGGCCGCCTATCTCGCCACCCTGCCGATCAAGGCGATGAGCACGGCGATGCGCGCGGCGGGAGTCCCCGCCCTGATCTCCAACTCCGCCTCCACCCACGGCTGCAACGCCGTCATGTACACCGCCCTGCACCTCGCCGCCCGCCTCGGGCTGCCCACCCGGTGCGGGTTCGTGCATCTGCCCGACACCCCGGAGCATGTCGCCCGGATCGGCCACAACGGTCCGAGCATGGACCTCGCCCTCCAGATCGCCGCTCTGCGGGCCGGTCTGGCGGCGGTGGCCGCGCACCCGGCGGACATCCGGGTCCCCGCCAACGAATGGGAGTGGTGACTCAGCCATGCCGTCCGAACGTGATCTCTCCGCGTCCCCGCCGCCGCCCGGCTCCGTCCCGCTGATCCGGGGGGCGCGCGTCCATGGCCGCAGCGGGCTGGTGGATGTGTATGTGCGGGACGGGAAGGTGAGCGCGCTGGTGCCCGCCGGGACCGGAGGGGCTGCGGACTCCGGAACCGGGAGGTCTGCGGACTCCGGGGCCGGGAGGGCCATTGACTCCGGAGCCGGTGGGGCCATCGACTCGCTGGACGCGCGCGGCGGCCTCGTCTCCCGGGCCTTCACCGAGCCGCACTACCACCCCGACAAGGCGTACAGCAGAAGCCTGGCACCCGCCGGGGCCCGGGACGGGTTCGAGCGGGCACGGCTGATCAAGGCCGGTTTCACCGTCGAGGACGTGACCGAGCGGGCGACGCGCGCGCTGCGCCTCGCCGCGTCGGGCGGGGTCACCCGGCTGCGCGCCAATGTCGACGTCGACTCGGTGTCCGGGCTGCGCGGGCTGTACGGGGTGCTGGCCGCGCGGGAGCGGGTGGCGCATCTGATGGACGTGGAGATCGTGGCGTTCCCGCAGGAGGGGCTGGCCCGGGACCCCGGGACGCGGGACCTGCTGGCGGAGGCGCTGCGGTCGGGGGCCTCGCTGATCGGCGGCTGGCCCAATGTGGAGGACGGTGCCGAGGCCCAGCGGGCGAGCGTCCGCGAGACCTTCGACCTGGCGGAACGCTTCGGCGTCGGCGTGGACATCCACGCGGACTGCGCGATCGACCCGGCCGAGACCATGCTGGAGTACATCGCCGAGGAAACGGTCCGGCGCGGCTACCAGGGCCGGGTGGTGGCCAGCCACTGCTGCGGTCTTGAGGTGTACGACGACACCGACGCGGCCCGCGTCGTCGCGGCGGTCGCCGAGGCGGACGTCCGGATCGTGGTCGTCCCGCTGAACCTGGTGGACGGCGGCCCCCGGGGGCTGTCCCGCCCGCTGGAGCTGACCGCCGCCGGGGCGCTGGTCGCGGCCGGCAGCGACAACATGAACGACGGCTGGTACGCGCTCGGCACTTTGGACCCGCTCGACCGCGCCCGGATGACGTTCCTGGGCGCCGGGTTCGAGGACGAGGGCGCCGTCGATCTCGCCTGGGAGATGGTGTCCGGGCGGGCGGCGGCCGTCCTGGGCGGGCGTGACGGGGACATCGAGGTCGGCGCGGACGCCGATCTGGTGCTGTTCGACGCCCCCGACCGGGGGACCGTGCTCGCCGGGCTGCCTGGCACCCGTACGACGTTCCGGCGCGGGCGCCTGGTGGGCCGCCGGGTCACGGACGCCCGCCTCGGCAACCGTACGGCACACCCCGCAGCACGGGGAGCGGCCGGATGAGCGGCGGACGCCCCGACCTCGCGGTCACCGGCGCGACCGTGCTCGCTCCCGAGGGCGCGCGGCCCGGGACGCTGGTGGTGGACGGCGGGAAGGTGGCGGCGATCGTGCCGCCCGGCACCGCGGTCGACGCCCGGGAAACCCTCGACGCGCGGGCGCTGTACCTGATCCCCGGCGTGGTCGACCCGCATGTGCACTTCGACGTCCCCGGGATCTCCCTCGAAACCGACTTCCACACGGGGACCCGGTCCGCCGCCGCCGGAGGGGTCACCTTCGTCGTGGAGCACCCGTTCTCCGATCCGCCGACCACCACCGCCGCCCGGTACGCCGACAAGATCCGGCGGGCCGGGGCGGGCGCGGTGGTCGACTTCGGGCTGTGGGGCGCGCTGACCGAACCGTCGCTGGCCGAGATGGCGGGCCAGCACGCGCTCGGCGCCCCCGGCTTCAAGGCGTTCCTGCCCGACAACGACATGGACTTCCCGCCCGCCAGCGAAGCAGATCTGCTGACCGGGATGGCGACGGCCGCGCGGCTGGGCGCCCGGGTGCTGGTGCACGCCGAGGACCGGGACGCGCTCGCCCGGGGCGAGGCCCTCCAGCGGGCCCGGGGCCGCACGGATGTCGGCGCCCTGCTGGCGGCCCGCCCCCCGTCGTCGGAGATCGAGGCCGTACGCGAGGTGCTGCGGCTGGCCCGGCGCACCGGCTGTTCCGTCCATCTGGTCCACCTGTCCACCCCGGAGGCCATCGACCTGGTCACCGAGGCGCGGGCCGCCGGGCTCGACGCGACCTGCGAGGTCACCGCCCACCATCTGCTGCTCACCGCCGCCGAACTGCCCGGTCTGGGCGCCTTCGGGGTGTGCGCCCCGCCGCTGCGGGACCCGGCACGGGTGGAACAGCTGTGGGAGCGGGTGGCGGCCGGGGTGGTCCAGGCGATCGTCTCCGACCACTGTCCCTACGGCCGGGCCGACAAACTCGGCGCGTCGGACGACGTGTTCGGCTGCCCGTTCGGCATCCAGAGCGTCCAGGAGTACGTGCCGCTGGTGATCACCGAGGCGCTGCGGCGCGGTGTCGGCTGGGACCGGATCGTGCCCCTGCTGACCAGCGGGCCCGCGCGGCTGTGCGGTGCGGCGGGCGTGAAGGGAGAGCTGCGGCCGGGCCATGACGCCGATTTCGTCCTGCTCGACCCGGCCGACCCATGGGTGGTCAGCGCCGAGCGGCAGCAGCTCGCCGAGGAACGCTGGTCGCCGTACGACGGCCGGGTCAGCTCGGTGCGGGTGGTGCGGACGGTGGTACGGGGCCGGACGGTGGCGGTCGGCGGGCAGGTCGTCGTACCGAAGGGCACAGGGCGTTTCCTGGCCCTTCCGGCGGACCGCGCCGACGCGCCCGCACCCGGCGGTGGCGAGGAAGCCCCATGGGCGGAACCTGTCGGCGCGCCCGGCAGCGGCAGCGGCGAGGAGGCCCCATGTCCGGTCTGAGCAGGCCCGATGTCGTGCGCGGGGCGCGGGAGCTGGTCCGTACGTGTCTGGCGGTCACCGGGGCCGACCGGGTGCTGATCCTCACCGATCGCCGCACCCACCGGCTGGCCCGGATCATCCTGGCCGAGGCGCGGGCCGCGACCGGCGCCGAGCTGGCCGTCGTCCCCGATGTCGCCGACGGCTACCCACGGGCGCGCGAGGAGATCGGGCGGGCCCTGGACGCGTACGAGCCGACCGTGACGGTGTTCGCGGCGGCCGATCCCGGCGATCTGCTCGCCTGGGACACCACGTTCTGGGACCACCTGGACCGGCTCGGCGCCCGGCACGCCCACATGCCCGCGCTGGACGACATCGCTCTGGGCATCGGGATGGCCGTCGACTACACCGAGGTCGCCCGCTTCACGCTGGCGGTACGGGAACGGCTGACCGGCTGCCGATCGGTGCGCGTCACCAGCACCACCGGTACCGAACTGGCCCTGACCTGCGGCCCGGACCGGCCCTGGACGCCCTTCACCGGCCTGTACCAGTGTGCGGGGCAGGGCGGGCGGCTGCCGCAGGGCGAGGTGTTCTGCACCCCGCTGACCGCCGAGGGCGTCCTGGCGGTCTCGGTCGTCGGCTACCCCTTCAACAGTGAGTGCGGACTGCTCGCCGAACCGCTGCTGATCGAGGTCGCCGACGGCCGGGCGGTGTCCCTGCGCCACCCCGACCGGACCCTTCAGAACCGGCTCCGCGACTGGCTCACCGAGGCCCCGGAGGGACTCCGGCTGGGCGAACTCGCCCTGGGCACCAACCGTGCGCTGACCACCCTGACCGGAAACCTGCTCTTCGACGAGAACGTCCCCGGCACCCACATCGCCTTCGGGCACCCCTTCCCCGAATTCACCGGCGCCGACTGGGAGTCCCCGGTCCATGTCGACATGGTCGTCGAGCGCCCCACGGTCCGGGTCGACGGACTGACCGTACTGACCGAGGGCGCCTACGCCGGGCCCTTCCCCGGCCTCACGCCCTCCCCCGACTTGAGGAGTTGACCATGAACAGTCCCGTCGTCCACCAGGTGAGCGCCAGCCGGGGGCGGCTGCGCGCCGCGTACACGCTGATGTGCCCGGAGAACCTGGTCGAGAACGCGCTGCCGCATCTGACCGGGGTGATCGCCAAGCCGCTGGCGACCCCGCGCTCGCTGCCGGCCCGCTTCGGCGAGTATCTGCTGGAGTTCGAGGCGGGCGGCCACAGCACCCGGCCGCTCGGCGCGGGCTTCGAGAACTTCCTCTACGTCCTCGACGGCACGGCCGCGGTGACGGCCGGTACGGGCGCGTACGCGCTGGAGCCGGGCGGCTACCTCTTCCTGCCGGAGGGCGTGGAGTTCGGGGTCGAGGCGCCGGAGGCGACCCGCGTGCTGTGGGTGAAGCGCCGCTACGACCGGGTGGACGGGGTCGCGCCGCCGGAGCCGGTGGCCGGGCATGTCGACGAGGTCACCCATCACCCCGATGACACCATCGGCGGCACCTACGCCCCGCTGCTGCCCGACGACGAGCGCTACGACATGGCGATGAACTTCATGCGGTTCGACGTCGGTTCACGGTTCCAGATGGTGGAGGTGCACCACCAGGAGCACGGCCTGTACATGCTCGAAGGGGAAGGCGTCTACTACCTGGGCGACGACCACCTGGAGGTCTCCGCAGGCGACTTCATCTACATGGCCCCCTACTGCCCCCAGTCCTTCTACGCGACCGGCTCCACCCGACCCTCGTACCTTCTCTACAAGGACATCAACCGTGACGGCTTCTGAGCACCAGGTCAGCGTGGCGCCCTTGGACGGGGCCGTGGTGGCCGATCTGATCGTGGAAAGGGCGCGGGTCGCGTCCGCCGCCGGTGCCGTGACCGCCGAGTTGGTGGATGTCGTCGTACGCGGCGGGCGGATCGCCGCGCTGGGGCCCGGGGCCGGTGCGGGGGTGGCCGCCCGGGAGCGGATCGCGGCGGACGGCGGGCTGATCACCGCCCCGTTCACCGAGCCGCACAGTCACCCGGACAAGGCGCTCAGCCGGCGTTCGATCGGGCCGCTGGGGCTGCCCGCCCCGCTGACCCACCGCCCGGCGCTGATGCAGCGGCAGCGTGATCTGAAGGCCACCTTCACCCGGGAGGAGGTGGCGGACCGCGCCGGGGCGTTCCTGCGGCTGGCCGCCGCGCAGGGGGTGGGGACGGTCGCCGGTCAGGCGGACATCGACACGGTGACCGGACTGACCTCCTTCGAGGGGGTGATGGACGCCCGCGAGGCCCACACGGACCTGCTGGAGCTGCGGGTGACCGCCTTCCCCCAGGAGGGCCTGGTGCAGGACCCGGGCGCCTACGACCTGGTGGCGGCGGCGCTGGCGGCGGGCGCCCACCGGGTCGGCGGCTGGCCCAACAACGAGCGCTCACCGGAGGACCAACTCACCCATCTCGACCAGGTGTTCGAGTTGGCGGAGCGGTTCGGGGTGGGCATCGACATCAACGTCGACTACTTCACCGACCCCACGGAACGGCTGCTGCTGCCGCTGGCGGAACGCACCCTCGCGCACGGCATGCAGGGGCTGGTCAACGCCAACCATGTCGGGGCCCTGGAGACCTACTCCCAGGGCGACGCCCGGCAGGCGATCGAGAAGGTCGCCGAGGCGGGCATCACGGTGACCGTCTGCCCGACCAACCTGAGCGGTTCCCGGCCCTACCGGGGTGTCTCGCGGGCCGCCGAACTGCTCGCCGCGGGGGTCACCCTCGCGGCCGGGACCGGCAACCTCCAGGACAACTGGGAGCCGTTCGGGAATCTCGATCCGCTGGACACCGCCCGGCTGGCCTGGCACGCGGTCCCGCTCGCCGACGAGGACGACCGGGGCGTCGAGACGGCCTGGCGGCTGGTGACGGACCACGCGGCACGGGCCGCCGGGGTGCCCTTCAACGCCCTGCGGGCGGGCGAACCCGCCGACTTCGTGGTCCTCGCCGCGACCTCGCTCACCGATGCGCTGCGCAATGAGCCGGGCCCGCGCTGGACCGTACGGGGCGGGCGGATCGTGGCGCGCCGGCTGGGCGAGATCTGGACGGCTCCGGTGCCGGCGGGGGTGGCCTGACCGATCGTGCCGTGCGGTTGTCGGGGCCGGGCCGGAGCCCGTCGTACTGTATGCGTACGCGCGTCGGACCGGCCGTGGCCCCGGTGCCGGGTCCTTGATCCCGGCGCTGTGCGGGGTGTGTGGTGTTCCGTGGATCGTGTTCCGTGGATCGTGCTTCATGTCGTGTTTCGTTTCCGAGTTCCGTGTCGACGTCGGGCAGGGCTACGAGTGAATCTGGTGATGCCGTGGTGAAGGCGACCAAAGCCGCAGGCGGCCGGGTGACGATCCGTGATGTCGCCGCCGCCGCCGGGGTATCGGTGACCACGGTCTCCGACGCCCTGAACGGCAAGGGCAAACTCCGCCAGGAGACCCGCGACCGCATCCGGCGGACGGCGACCTCCCTCGGCTACCGGCCCAGCCGGGTCGCCCAGGCGTTCCGGCGGGGCCGCACCGGCACCATCGCCCTGGTCCTGCCGCACCGGGACGTCAGCGGCAACGAGTACGACATGATCGGCCTCGACTACTACATGACCATCGCGTCCGGTTCGGCCCGCGCCGCGTTCAGCGAGGGCTACGCGGTGATGCTGACCCCGAGGATCAGCACGGAGGACGAGTGGCGGCTGATCGGCCCGGACGGGGTGGTGCTGTGCGACCCCGCCGCCGGTGATCCCCGTATCGACCTGCTGGAGGGCATGGGTATCCCGGTCGTCTCCATCGAGCGCGACCCGGACCGCCCCGAGCGGCCCTTCTACGTCTCCGGCGACAACGAGCAGAACATGCGGGACCTGCTGGACCATCTCCACGCCCAGGGGGCCCGCCGGATCGCCCTGCTGTCGGCCCGCTCCACCTGGGCCTGGACGCTGGAGGGGAGCGAGGCGTACGAGTCCTGGTGCGCGGCGCACGGCATGCGGCCCTTCGTCGCCCATGTGTCGGTGGACCGGCTGGAGGCCGACTCCTATCGCGCCGCCTGCGCGCTCCTGGACGCCGACGAGCCGCCGGACGCGCTGATCGCCTCCGCCGAGCAGTACAGCGAGGGCGCGACCCGGGCCTGCCGGGAGCGGGGCATCCGGGTGCCGGAGGATCTGCTGCTCGCCATCGGTATCGACAACCGCTTCGCCCAGCAGTCCGATCCGCCGATCACCGCGATCGATCTGCGCCCCGCCGACCAGGCCGGAGCGGCGGTCGAGATGCTCCTGAAACGCCTCAACGGCGAGACCGTGACCGCCCCGACCCTGGTCCCCAGCCGGCTACGCGTCCGCGCGAGCACGGTGCGGGTGGGGTGAGGGGGCGGGGGGGTGACCCGGTCCTGGGGGTGAGGTCTCGGCGGGTGAGGTCTCGGCGGGTGGCGTATCGGGGAGTCGGTCCCGGGGGGCTTGGAGCGGCCGGATCGCCGGAGGCCGGATCTCGGAAAGTCGCGGCCTCGGAGACCGCGCCTCGGAAGCTCCCCATTTCGACGGCCGCGCCTCAAGCAGTCAGGTCACCGAATGCCGGGCCACCGGAGGCCGGGCCTCGGAAGGCCAGATCTCGGAAGGCCGAGCCTCGGGGGCGGCATCCGGTGCTGCCAGGCACGCGGCCAGCGTCTCCCGTATCCCGCTGAGGCGTTCGATCTCGGCGTCGATCGCCGCGATGCGCCGCCGGACCACGGCCGTGCCGACGACCCCCGTCTCCGCCGCCTCCTCGTCCCCCGCCGCCGGCGACGCACGGCAGGGCGGCGGGTGCTCGGCGAGCAGGGGGAGCCGGTCGGCGATGCCGCGCAGGTCCTCGACGGTGAGCCCCAGGCCGAGGAGCCGGCGGATGACGTGCAGCACGGCGAGTTCGCCGGAGCCGTAGTCACGCTGGCCGGACGGTGAGCGGCGCGGCGGAGGCAGGAGTCCGCGCTGCTCGTAGAAGCGCAGCGCCCTGGGTGTGGTGCCGGCGGCGGCTGCCGCGTCGCCGATCCGCATAGGGGTACCTCCCGGCGGTCGTGAAGCTTCGGCTGCCGGGGCGCCGCCGCACGACAGCCCCGGCGGCCGGTTCGCCCGTCGTGGAACGGCCGCTCCGGCAGCCGTCCCGTCCCTCGTGCTGCGACGGCCCCGGCGTCCGCTTCGTCAGTCCTGCTGCGACGGCCCCGGCGGCCGTCCCGTCAGTCGTGCAACCTCAGTCCTGGGCCGGCAATTCCACGACGACCGTGCCGAAGTGCCGCCCGTCGATCATCTCCCGTACGGCGTGCGGGGCCCGCTCGATGCCGGTGACGCGGCTCAGGGGCGTGCGGAGGGCGCCGGTCCGCAGCCAGTCGGCGAACCGCTCGGTCCACTCCGCGTCCACTCCGGGGTGCTCGGTGCCGGTGTAACCCTGGAGGGCGACGCCCTTGACGATGAGCCGGAAGGTGTCGAGCCGTACGGGCGCGGCGGCGCCGGAGCCGTCGGCGGCGAACTGTCCGGACAGCGCGCCGACGAGGGCGAAGCGGGCTCCCTGCCGGGCCGCGTCGACGGCGGCGGCGAGCTGGATCCCGCCCACGTTGTCCAGCAGGACGTCGATGCCGTCCGGCGCGGCCTCGGCGAGCTGCTCGGCGAAGGCCCGGTGCGCCTGGGTGGGATCGTCCGCGCGCCAGGAACCGGCGGTCAGGACGGTGTCGTAGCCCGCCTCGGCGACGAGTCGCGCGGCCTTGTGCGGTGAGCCGGTGGTGCCGATGACCCGGCCCGCGCCGAGCAGCCGGGCGATCTGCCCCGCGAGCGAGCCGACCCCGCCGGCGGCGCCGGTGACCAGGACGACATCGCCCGCACGGACCCGGGCGAGCCGGGTGAGCGCACCGTAGGCGGCGGAGCCGGAGGCGAGCAGGGCGGTCGGCTCGGGGAACTCCGGGTCGACGGGGGTGCAGTGCGCCACCGGGACGCGCGCGTACTCGCGCCAGCCGAGCGGGTGGGTGACCAGGTCGCCGGGGCTGAGGGCGCTGTCCTTCGGCGCCTCGACCACTTCGCCGAGGGCGGGCCCGAACAGCGGGTCGCCGGGGCTCAGCGTCGGTACGGGCGTGTCCCGCGCCTTGCCGCCGATCAGGGTGCGCAGACCGCCGAAGACCAGGAACGCGTGGTTGCGGACCAGGACGTGATGCTCGTCGGCGGTGGGCAGCGGGGCTTCGGCCACGGTGAAGTCGGCGGCGGTGGGCAGACCGTCGGGCACGGCGGCGAGCCGCACTTCGCGGTGGGTACGGGGGTGGGTGGGCCGGGGTGCGGTCATGGGCGCTCCTGACGCGGTGGGCGGGCACGGCGCAGGGACGTTAACCCTTGACCCGCACGTCAGGGGCAACCCGTACCCGGGCACGCCCGAACCGGTGGGCTGAGGTCGTGCCACCGCCCCGTCACCCATGGGTCAGGTGGGGCGGAGGGAGTCCAGGAGCCGGGTGAGTGCGGCCTGGGTGTGGTCCAGGTGGTGACGGGGGTCGGGGGTGGTCGCCAGCCACAGGGCCGCTTCGTTCATCGCGCCCGACAGGAGGTGGACCAGGGGCTCGACCGGTTGAGGGACGATGCGTCCCGCGTCGCGCAGGGCCGTGAGGATGTCGGTCAGGTGGCGGACCGAGGCGGCTTCGTCCATCGCGCGCCACTGGGCCCAGCCCAGGACGGCCGGGCCGTCGATCAGCATGACGCGCTGGAGGTCGGGATCGGTGGCCGCGGTGAGGAACTCCCGGCACCCGGTGGTGAGCTGGTCCCAGGGGTCGTCGCACACCTCGGCCGCCGCGGCCACCCGGTGGCCCACCTCCTGCTGCACCTCCTCCAGCACGGCGTGGAACAGGTCCGCCTTGGTGGCGAAGTGGTGGTAAAAGGCGCCCTTGGTCACCCCCGCGGCACGGACGATCTCCGCGACGCCGACCCCGGCGTACCCGTCGGCGGCGAACGCCTTTCTGCCCTCCCGCAGCAGCGTCCGCCTGGTCTGTTCCCGCTGCCGCGCCCGGACGCCCTGCTCACCCATCGCCGTGCCGCCTTTCGTCGCCCTCGCCCTGCCCCGCTCTGCTCTCTCACGGGCCATTTTGACATACCTGCGGTATGTGAATTAGCGTCGTTCGCATACCATCGGTATGTGAAAGGGGTTCGACCATGCGCCTGACCAGCTTCTATCCGGTGATCGGCACGGCACGGCTGAAGGAGTCCCATGACTTCTACACCCGGCTCCTCGGCTTCGAGACGACCTTCGAGGCGGACTGGTACGTCAGCCTGCGCCACCCCGGCCCGGCCGCCCACGAACTCGCCCTGCTCGACCACACCCACCCGACCATCCCCGAAGGCCACCGCCGCCCCGCCCAGGGACTGCTCCTGAACTTCGAGGTGCCCGACGTGGACGCCGAGTGGGACCGGCTCGTCCTGCGCGAGGGGCTCCGCCCTCTGCTCCCCCTGCGCGACGAGGACTTCGGGCAGCGGCACTTCATCGTGGCCGATCCAAGTGACGTACTGATCGACATCATCACCCCCATCGCCCCGTCGCCGGAGTACGCCGAGCAGTACACCGGCTCCTGACGACCCGCCCACGGGCCCGGAGGGGCCGGTGCCGGGTCAGCCGGTCCGGGCCAGGGCGGTGAGGTGGCCGCCGAGGGCCGTGGAGAACAGGTCGGTGACCTGGGCCAGGGCATCGGCGGCGGCCGGGGCGACCGTCGTGGTGCCGTCGGCGTCGACGGTGATGTCCTTGTCCAGGGTGAACCAGCCCGGCACGATGTGCGCCGCGCCCATGGAACTGAGCACCGGGCGCAGCGCGTAGTCGATGGCCAGCACATGCGCGGTGCTGCCGCCGGTGGCCAGCGGCAGGACGGTCTTGCCGGCGAGCGCGTACTGGGGCAGCACGTCGAGCAGCGCCTTGAGCAGGCCGGAGTAGGCGGCCTTGTAGATGGGGGTGCCGATGACGATGCCGTCGGCTTGGGCGAACCGTGCGGTGGCCTCGACGATCGCCGGGTGCCGGAAGTCGGCGCCGAGCAGGGCGTCGGCGGGCACCGTGCGCGCGTCCAGGGTGGTCACCTCGTGGCCCTGGCGGCGGAGCCGGTCGTCGAGGTGGCGTACGAGGCGGGCGGTGCGGGAGGTGGCGGAGGGGCTGGCGGAGACGGACAGGATGGCGGCCATGCGGACCTTCCGGGGGAGGGCTGGGCGGGGGTCAGGGGGTGGCGTCGCGCACGCGGCTCACCAGGCGCTGGACTCCACCGCGATGAGCGGCTTCAGCTCATTGCGCAGGGTCTCCAGGAAGGTGACGATCTCGGCGGCGACGGACCGGTGCTGGAGGTCGTTGAGGACGTCGTGATGGGCGCCGCGCACCACGGAGAGCCGGGCCCGGTCCAGGGACTTGGCGGTCCGGGCCAGCGCCTCGTGGTCGGCGAGCGGATCGGCGTCCCCGGCGAGGAGCAGGACGGGCACGCCGGGCTCGCTGTCGTGGGCGGCCGTCAGCAGGGCGGCGGGCAGCGGGGTGCCGAGTGCGCCGCGCGCCACCTGGGAGTCCTCGCTGAGGGTGCCCCGGTGGGCGGGGCAGGAGGTGCGTACGTCGAGTTCCTCGTCCCAGGTGCCGACGGCGGCGGCGCCCTCGCCGGGCAGGCCCGCCAGGACGAGGGCGTCCGGACGCGGCGCCCCGGGGACACCGGCCAGCGCGCCGAGCGCAGCGGCGCCCGTGTCGGCGCCGAGCAGGACGACGGGGTGCACGACCCCGTCCTCCCCCGCCGTGCCCTCCACGGCGGCGGCGACGCGGTGGGCGAGGGCGGTCAGCGACGCGGCCGGTTCCCGGGGGTCGATGTCCGGGGCGTCGATCACCCTCACCCGGTAGGCGTCCGCGGCCAGTCGCCGCCCGAGCCGGGTATAGGTCGCCCTGGTCTCACCCCGGCCGGGCACCACGACGACGGTGCCACGGGTGCGCAGGCCGGCGGGGGCGTGGTGGTCGGTCTCGTGGGTGGGGTCCGCATGGCTGGTTGGGTCGGTGTCGTGGGCGCGGTCGGTGTCCGGGGTGCGGTCGGTGCCCGGGGTGCGGTCGGTGCCGGGGGTGGGGTCGGTCATGTCAGGCTCGCTGTTCTGGTCGGTGGGGGCGGGGCGGGGTCGGGTGGGTGAGTGCTACGTCATGGGCGTGGCCCAGTACCTGGTCCAGGACGGCACCGGCGCCGCCGTCGGGCAGTCGCGCGCCCCGCCAGGCCACATGCTGGTCGGGCCGGATCAGGACATGGGCGGTGCCGTAGACCGCGCGGGCCGCCGGGTCGGTGAGGTGGACGACGGTGAACGGCAGGCCCCGGGCGGCGGCCTCGGCCGTGAACGCCCGCTCGGCGGTGCGGTCCTGAGTGAGCACGAGGAGGGCGAACGACCAGCCGATACGGTCGTACAGGGTGCCGCCGCTGGGATCGACGGGGCCGTCGGGCGCCCGGTGGCCGGGGCGCGGGTCGTCCTGGTAGACGTCGGGCCGCCAGGGCGGTTCGATGGCGTGCTGGCCGGGCTCGTAGCAGATGGCTGCGGAGGCGTCGTAGCGCTCGTCGAAGGTGACGCCGTCGGCGCCACCGTGATCCTGGCGCAGGCGCGCGGCGATGGCGGTCCGGCGGTGCTCGGCGGCGGGGCCGAGGTCGGTGTCGTCGGGGATACCGTCCGCGCGGATCTCGGCGAGGGCCGCGCGGTCGCGCCGGGTCCGGTCCAGGGCGTGATCGGCGACGCGCCAGTTGTGCGGGCGGCGTTCCTGGTCGTAGGAGTCGAGGAGCGCGGGCGGGGCGTGGCCGGCCAGGACGGCCGCCAGCTTCCAGCCGAGGTTGACCACGTCCCCGATGCCTTCGCCGAGGTTGCCGCCGGGGGTACGGACGTGGGCGGCGTCCCCGGCGAGCAGGACCCGGCCGCGGCGGAAGGTCTCGGCGATGCGGGTGGCCTCGTAGAAGGTGGTCGCGGAGAGCAGTTCCAGTTCGAGGTCGAAGCCGAAGGCGGCGCGGGCGGTGGCCAGGAGTTCCGGCTCGCCGGGCTGGTGGTCGAGGGGGTAGGGGCCCGCGTACACCCGCCATTCGCGGGCGCTGACCGCGGCCAGGAAACCGGAAGCGTGCTGGTTCACGACGATGTTGGTGGCGCTGGGCGCGGGGCCGACGCGGTCGGAGATGTCGGCGGTGCGGACGATGAGGCGCAGCCGTTTGTCGGTGGCGTGCGCGCCTTCGCGCCGGATGCCCGCGAGGGCGCGGGTGGTGCTGCCGCCGCCGTCGGCGCCCAGGACGTAGGCGGCGCGGATGGTACGGGGCGCGCCCGAGCCGGTATCCGCGATGCCGGTGACCTCGGTGATCTCGGTGACCTCAGCGATCTCGGCGTCGATGCCCTCGGCGTCCTCGCGCAGGGCCGTCAGTTCCCAGCCGCCGGACACGCTCACACCCTGTTCCGCGAGGCGTTCGAGGAAGACCCGCTGGAACACCGTCTGGGGGCGGCGCAGTGCCTCGGCGGCGGACCGCCTGGGGGTGTTGTCCCAGGCGGTGAACGACGGGCGGGGCGGTGCCAGGAGTTCATGTCCGGCCAGCGAGGTCACCACGCGGATGCCCCGGTTCCACTCGGGTGGGTAGGTCCAGGCGTCCCGGACCCGCTGGAGCAGCCCCCAGCGGCGCAGTTGCTCCACCACCCGGGGGGTGTGACCCATCGCGCCCGCCCGCACCAGGGTGGCGGTGCGGGCCCGGTCGACGACGGCGACCCGCACTCCACGGGCGGTCAGTTCGAGCGCGGCGGCCAGCCCGACCGGCCCGGCGCCGACGATCAGGACGTCCACGGCGGCCGGCGGATCGGCGGCCGGGAAGCGGACGGTGTGGATGTCCCGTCCGCCCGTCGGGGTGAGCGTCGGTGGCGTCGGCAGTATCGGCGTCGGGGGTGTCGTCGTCTCGGTCATCGGCCGGTTCAGCCGTTCACCGCGGCGTCGCGCTCGCGCGTCCAGCGGTTGACGGGGACCGGGAGGCCGAGGTTGCCGCGCAGGGTGTCGGCCGCGTACTCGGTACGGAACAGACCGCGCTTCTGGAGGATCGGGACGACCCCGTCCACGAACAGATTCAGATCGTCGTCGGTGCGGAAGGCGAGGTTGATCCCGTCGAGGGTCCCCGCGTCGAACCACTGCTCGATGGTGTCGGCGACCGTTTCGGGCGCCCCGACGAACGGCGACTGCCGGAACTCGGAGACGGTCTCGGCGACTTGGCGCAGGGTCAGATTCTCTTTGCGGGCGCGGGCGATGAGCTGGTTGGCGCCGGTGCGCCCGCCCTTCTCGGCGAGGTGGGCGACGTCCGGGAACGGGGCGTCCAGGTCGTGCACGCTGAAGTCGTAGGCCCCGAAGGCGCGGCCGAGGAGGGCGAGGTTGCGGTCGAAGTCGTTGTCCTCCTCGAAGATCTCGCGCTCACGGCGCCGGGCCGCCTCGTCCGTCGCGGCGACGACGGGCCCGCCATGGATGAAGATCTTCACGTGGTCGGGGTCCCGGCCGTAGGCGGCGGCGCGGCGCTTGATGTCGGCGTAGTAGTCCCGCGCCTGCTGGAGGCTGCCGCCGGGCGCGTAGATGCCCTCGGCGACCCGCGCCGCCAGATCACGGCCCTCCTCGGAGACCCCGGCCTGGAAGATCACCGGCTGGCCCTGCGGGGAGCGGGACAGATTGAGCGGTCCGGCCACCTTGAAGTGCTCGCCCCGGTGGTTGAGTTCATGCAGCTTGTCGGGGTCGACGAAGACGCCCCGCTCGATGTCCGCCGGGAAGGCGTCGTCCTCGTAGGAGTCCCACAGTCCACGGGCGACCTGGACGAACTCCAGGGCACGGGCGTAGCGGGTGGTGTAGTCGAGGTGTTCGTCCAGGCCGAAGTTGCGGGAGGCCCCGGTGTCGAAGCTGGTGACGACGTTCCAGCCGGCCCGGCCGCCGCTGATGTGGTCCAGGGAGGCGAACCGGCGGGCCAGATTGAAGGGTGAGTTGTAGGTGGAACTGGCCGTGGCCACCAGCCCCAGGTGCCGGGTGTGGGTGGCGACCGCCGACAGCAGGGTCAGCGGCTCCAGCCGGTTGAGGTAGTGCGCGGGATAGGTGGCGTTGATGAACTGGCTGTCCACGATGAACAGCGCGTCGAACAGGGCGTGCTCGGCGGCCTGTGCCTGCCGGATGTAGTACTGGATGTCGATGCTCGCGTTGTTCGCGACGCGCGGGTCCTTCCACAGCCCGTGCTGGCCGGGACCGCCGACACCGTGCGGGTGCAGGGCGAGATGGATCGTGCGGGACATGGGAGACCTCTCTCGGAACGATGAGGGGATATGGCCTGGTGACTGTGGTGGGTCAGGTGTGCAGCAGGGCGCGCAGGGCCGCGCGTTCGGCTCGGTGGGCGGGGGCCGCCCGCAGGGTGGGGGCGGACCGTACGAGCAGCCGGGTGTAGGGGTGGCGGGGGGTGCTGACGACGTCGCGGGCGGCGCCGGTCTCGACCAGTTCGCCGCGGTACAGCACCGCGATGCGGTCCGCGATGCCCACCACCGAGCCGAGGTCGTGGGAGATGAAGACGAGGGCGGTGCCGTCCGCGCGCAACTCCTTGAGGATCTTCAGGACCTGTACGCGGTTGGCGGAGTCGAGGGCGCTGACGGGCTCGTCGAGGATGACCAGGCGGGGCTCGGTGACCAGCGCGCGGGCCACCGCGACGCGCTGCCGCTGGCCGCCGGACAGTTCCCCGGGCAACCGGTCCAGCAGGTCCTCGCCCAGCCGGACCCGGGCCAGGAAGGTCCGTACGCGGGCCGCCGCCTCGTCGGGCCGGACGCCCTGGATCAGCAGCGGTTCGGCCAGCGAGGCCGCGACGGTGAGGTCCGGGTCGAGGCTGCGCAGGGGGTCCTGGAAGACGTACTGGAGCACGCCCCGCCGCCGCAGGTCGCGCAACTGGCGACGGCCGTACGAGGTGACCTCGTCGCCGTCCACCAGGACCGACCCGGCCGAGGCGGGCACCAGGCCGAGGACGGTCCGGGCGAGCGTCGACTTGCCGGAGCCGGTCTCACCGATGACACCGACGGTCTCGCCGGGTGAGACGGCGAGGGAGACGCCGTGCAGGGCGCGGCGGCGTCGGCGGCGGGGGCCGTAGTGGACGTCCAGGTCGGTGACCTTCAGGACGGGCGGGGTGTCGGTGGGGCGCTTTTCGGGGGGTGGGTGCGGGCTCATGTCGTCGCCTCCTTCGGGGCGAGGCCGGGGGCGAGGCCGGGAGCGAGGCCGGGGGCGGGGGCGGGGGCGAGGTCGGGGGCGAGGAATTTCTCCAGGCCGTACTGCTCGTGTTCGTCGATCAGCAGCCGGGTGTAGTCGTGGCGCGGGGCGTGCAGCACCTGGGCGGTGGGGCCTTGTTCGACCACCTCGCCGTGCCGCATGACGAGGACCTCGTCGCACAGGTGGGCGACGACGGCGAGGTCGTGGGAGACCACGACCAGGGCGAGGCCCGCCTGTTCGCGCAGGTCGGCGAGGAGGTCGAGGATCTCGGCCTGGACGGTGACATCGAGCGCGGTGGTGGCCTCGTCGGCGACCAGGACGCGTGGGTCGGCGGCGATGGCGGTGGCGATCAGGACGCGCTGGAGCATGCCGCCGGACAGTTCGTGCGGGTACTGGCCGTAGACCAGTTCGGGGTCCCGCAGGTGGACGGCCCGCAGCAGTTCGAAGGCACGGCGGCGGGCCGCGCGCCTCGGCAGCTTCTTCTTGACCCGGACGACCTCGGCTATCTGGGCGCCGACGCGCAGGGAGGGGTTGAGATAGGAGGCGGGGTCCTGGAAGACCGCGCTGATCGTGCCGCCGCGCAGGGCCGTCCAGCGGGCCGGGGACAGACCGGCGATGTCCGTGCCCAGGATCTCGATCGTGCCGCCGGAGACCTCGAACCGGTCGGGCAGGATGCCCAGCGCGGCCCGGCAGGTGAGGGTCTTTCCGCTGCCGGACTCACCGACGATGCCGACCACCCGGCCGGGGGTGAGGGTGAGGCTGACGCCGTGCACGATCTCGTCGCCGGTGACCCGGTCCCGGATACGGACGTCACGCAGGGACAGCGCGGGTGGGTGGGGTTCGGGGGTGAGGTCCGGGCCGCGGGCAGGGGTCCCCTCGGGGGTGAGGTTCCCCCTGGGGACAAGGCTCCCGCCGGAGACAGGGCCCCCCTCGGGAGCGACGTTCTCCTCGGCGGTGAGGTTCTCGGACGCGGTCGTCATCAGGCACCTCCGGTGGCGGCGGGGCGGTCCCGGTCGGGGCGGCGGGTGCGGGCCGCGCGGGCGGTCAGCAGTGCGCGGCCCGCCTCGCCGGAGACATCGCGGATGGCGTCGGCGAGGACATTGCTGGCCCAGACGGTGACCATGATGAGCAGCGCGGGGGTCAGCGGTGCCCACGGCCGGTGGCTGAGATAGCCGAGGTCGGAGGCGAGCAGTCCGCCCCAGGTGGGTTCGGGTGGCTGCACACCGATCCCGAGGAAGGTCAGGCTCGACACGATGACGAAGCCGACGCCGATGGTCTGGGCGAGGGCGACCGCGATCGGCGGCAGCACCTTCGCCCACACGTGCCGGCGCACCACCCAGCCGACGGACGCCCCGGCCAGCAACGCGGCCTCGACGTACGGGGAACGGGCGACACTCAGGGTGGCGGCGCGGGAGACCCGGTAGAACAGCGGGGCGACCAGCACGCCGGTGACGAGCATCGCCTGGGTGAGCCCGTTGCCGAGCAGGGCGATCACGGCGACGGCGAACAGCAGGAACGGCAGCGCGACCAGGGTGTCGGCCAGCCGCAGGGTGATCCATTCGAAGGTCCGGCCTAGATACACCGACAGGATGCCGGGGACGGACCCCACGACCAGCGCGGTGACGGCCACTTCGAGCGCGCCGAGGACACTGAGCCGGGAGCCGTCCAGAAGGCGGCTCAGCACATCGCGGCCGAGATAGTCGGTGCCGAGCCAGTGCGCGCCGGACACCGGGGCGAGGGCGTTGTCGCTGGTGGCGAGCGGGTTCTGCGGGGCGATCAGGGGACCGAACAGGGCCAGCAGCGCGATGCCGGTGAGAATGGCGACGGCGATCCGGCCCGACGGGAGGGCGAGGACACGACGCGGCATGGGTCACACCCCCCTCTGGGAGGCCGGCGTCACACGCGCCAGCACCAGGTTGATGACGAGGTTGAAGGAGACGACCAGGGCGATCGACACCACGAGGACGCCCTGGACGGCGGGTACGTCACCGGCCTGGGCGGAGTCGTTGGCGAACCGGCCGAAGCCCTGGAGGCCGAAGATCCACTCGGTGACGACGGACGCGCCGACCAGCGCGGGGAACTTCAGGCCGAGGGTGGCGAGCACGGGCCCCAGGCCGTTGCGCAGGACATGCCCGAAGAAGATGCGCCGGGGGCTGAGTCCCCGTACGACCGCTCCGGTCACGTAGTTCTCGCGGTAGGCCCCGATCAGGCTGCCGCGCAGTTGGCGGGCGACATCGGCCACCACGTCGAAGCTCAACGCGACGGCCGGCAGGGTGATGTGGGCCAGCCAGGGGCCGAATCCGTCGGCGGCGGGGACGTATCCGGCGGACGGGAAGAGGCCCAGGCCGACCGCGAGGACCGCGACCAGCACGATGCCGACGACGAACGGCGGCATCACGGAGATCAGCGTCACGAAGCCGGTGATGGCACGGTCCAGCCAGGTGGTGCGGCGCAGCGCGGCGACGGTGCCGAGGGCGAAGCCCGCGATCACGCCGATGAGCAGTGCGAAGGTGGCCACCGAGAGGCTCACGCCCAGGCCGAGGCCGATCAGGGTGGAGATGTCGGCGCCGTTGGTCCAGCTGGCGCCGAGCTGTCCGTGCAGCACTCCGGTGAGCCAGTCGCCGTACTGCACCAGGAAGGGCCGGTCGAGGCCCCACTGTGCCTCGATACGGGCGACCGCCTCGGGGGTCGCCTGCTCGCCGAGCTGGATCCGTGCCGGGCTGAGCCCGCTGAGCGAGCGCAGTGCGAATGTCACGAACGTCGCGACCAGGAACACCGGCACGAAGATCGCGACCGACCGGGCGAGGGTGAGCAGGACGCGGCCCAGCGCCCGCCGGGTCCTGGCCGCCACGACCGGGCGACGTGGGCCGGACTTCGCCGCCGGCGCTTCCGTGGTCGTCATGGGTGCCTCCCTTCGGTTCAGGGCGGCTCAGCCGGCGTCGGAGATGGTCACGCCGGTCCAGTCGATGTGGGCCGGGTTCTTGGGCAGGTCGGAGACCGAGGTGCTCTTGGCGATGAGGTTGGGCTGGGAGTAGGTGAAGACCAGTGCCTGGCTCTGGAGTCCGGCGCGGGTCGCCGCCTGGAGGGTCTCCTGGTAGTCGGGCGAGTCGAGCGGCGTCTGGCGGACCTTGGTGACGGCCTCCTCGAAACCGGCGGGCTCGTAGGGCGTGCTGAGGTTGAGCGGGCCGTCGGGGCCGAAGTGCGCGGTCAGGGTCTGCACGGCGGAGTCACGGCCGGTGGTCCCGTACAAGGAGAAGGTCAGGTCCTTGGCGAAGAACGGGGTGGCCCAGTTCTTGTCGATCTTTATGTTGACGGTGATGCCGACCGCGGCCAGCTGCGACTGGACGATCTCCGCCTGCGGGTCCTCGGCGGGAATGACCAGGTCGAGCTTGACCTCGCCGCTCTGGTAGCCCGCGTCGGCGAGCAGCTTCTTCGACTCCTCGGGATCGTAGGGATAGGCGTTCTCCGACTCCGGGTCGTAGGCCACGTATCCCTTCGGGAAGGGCTGGTCGGTCGCCTCGCCGTAGCCGAAGGTCAGCTTGTCGACGAACTCGTCGCGGTTGATGGCGTGGCGTACGGCGTCGACGACCTCGGGGTTGTCGAACGGCGCCTTGTTGATGTTGAGGCTGAGATTGGCGGCGTTGAAGCCGGGCTGGACGAAGACGTCGAGGCCCGCGTCCTTCGCGGCCTGGGCCTGGCTGGGGTCGATGTCGGCGAAGTTGTACACGCCGGTCTGAAGGCCGTTGACGACGGTGGCGGCGTCGGGGGCGGAGGTCAGCTCGACATTGTCGATGTGGATGTTCTCGGCGTCCCAGTAGTCCGGGTTCTTCTTCAGGGTGACCTTGGTGCCGGGCACCAGCTGGGTCACGATGAACGGGCCCGCGCCGACCGGCTGCTGGTCCAGTTCCTCCGGCGAGGCCGCCGCCTTGGGGCTGGCGATCTGGAGGACACGCTGTCCGAGCAACTGGGGGATCTGGTAGTCGACCTGGGTGAGGTTGACGATGGCGTCCAGCCCGTCGGCCTCCACGGACCCGATCGAGGTCAGGTCGCCGAACAGCGCGGAGTTCTGCTGGTCCTTGGCCCGCTCGATGGCCGCCTTCACTGCTGCGCCGTCCACGGGTTCGCCGTCGCTGAAGGTCAGGCCCGGCCGCAGATGGAAGGTGACCTGATCACCCTTCGCGTTGTATTCCCAGCTCTCGGCCAGGTCGGGTACGGCGTCGCCGTTCTCGTCGGTACGGGTCAATGAGGCGTACACGAGGGCGAGTTCCCGGAACTGGGCGCCGCTGCCGCTGACCACCGGGTCCCAGTGGGTGGGGAAGTACGACGACGTCCACTTCAGGGTGGAACTGCCGGACGCGGACCCGGTCTCCCCGGCGCAGGCGCTGAGGGTGGGCACCAGCACGGTCAGCAGAACGCTGGCGAGGGCGGTGGCGCGCAGGGGGTGGGTGCGGCGGGGGGTGGCATGGGTGCGGCCGACGTCGCTGACGCGGGCTTGGCGAGCTACGACCCGGCGGCGGAACTTGAGGAACTTCGGACGTACGGACAGGGGAGACATGGGTTTCTTTCTGCGAGGGCACGGCCCGGGGCGGGGCGGCGGGACAGGGCTCCCGGCGCACCGGGGCTCCGCCCGGACGACGTCACGGCACACGTCGAGCGCACACCGGACTCGGGCTCTGGGCAAGGGTGAGGGTGAGGAAGGGCAGAGGGCGTCGGCGTCAGCAGGTTCGCGGACAGGCCGGGAGGGTGGGGCGGAATCCCGAGGGGAATCCAGGACCGGATCCAAGGCGGCACACGCGCCGACTACCGCGAACGCGTCAATCGCCGAGGGGGCGGCGGGAGTCGCGGGAGCCACGGAAGCCGCGCACATTCCCGCGAGGGACGGCACGGTACGACGAGAGCGGCGCGGCGGCGCCGGGAGGGCTGCCCGGTGTCAGCGGACGGAGGGGCGCCGGAGGGCCGGGGCAGCGGAACGGGTCAGCGACAGAGAGCGCTGCTGGTGCGCCGCAGGTCCACGTAGCGGCACACCACACCGGGGTGCGTCGTGAGCATGCGGCAATCCTGCGGTCGTACCTCACCGGCTGTCAATGGACACCAATTGATGTCTCATTGAGCGGGACGACCAGAGCCCACCTGACAGCAGGTCAGGAGCCGCCCAGCGGGCCTCGCCGGGGAGCGCGACCGGCCTGGTGGGCGACGGGAGTGGTCGGGCCGCGTGCGGGGCCGGTCTCGTGGGCGGCAAGGGCGGTCGAGTCGACGCGGGACCGGCCTGAAGGGCGGCGGGACCGCTCGGGTCGGGGCGGGCCCTACCTGGTGGGCAGCGGACCCGACCTGGTGAGCGGCAGGCCCGACCTAGTGGGCAGCGGACCCTGCCGGGTGGGCGGCCGAACCGGTCGGGCCGCCGGCGGGCCCGGCCTGGTCGGCCGTCGCCGGGTGCCCGGCCGCCTCCCCCGGGTGCAGCCACAGCGGCCCGTTCCCGGTGTCGGCGCGGATCGCGTGCGCGGGTGGCCACGCGCCCCGGGTCAGGGCTCTGCGCTCGACGTCGGTGAGGCTGCCGTACTGCTCCAGCGCCTGTTCGGCGGAGAGCGTGGACGGTTCCGGGAGCGGCCCCGGGCACAGGGAGGCGACGGCGGCGGCGTACTCGTCGTAGTCGCGCCAGCCCGGCACCAGTCGGTGGCCGCCCGGCGAGCGGACCAGCACGGTGGGCAGCGCGTATCGCACGCCGCCGTCGGCGGTCTCCTTGGCCGCGCCGGGATGCGGCGAGGAACCGTGTGCCGTCAGCGCCTCGGGCACCGGGCGCCGCGCCTCGGCGTGGTCGGCGCGCACCCGCTCCAGGACCGGTGCGGACACCGCGTCGGCGGACAACCGGGCGAGGTCCAGGCCGGGGCAGCCCCGCACCGCCGCCAGGGCCAGCGGCATGGTGTCCGCGGGCCGTCCCAGGACGAACACCGTCTCCCGCAGCCGTCGCAGCGCGCGTTCGGCCACGTCGGGGCCCTGGATCTCCGCCGCCTTCGCGACGAGCGAGGCGGGCCAGGAACTCGCCGCGACCCGGTCGAGACGCGCCGCCCGGGGAGCACCGGTGTGGGCGGTGATCTCCTCGACGTAGCGCGCGTACCAGGCGGTCTCGGCGGCCGGGTCGGGTGGTGGGTCGTCGGTGTCGTCGAAGAGGATGCAGAAGACGCGGCGCCACACGACCCGGCCGGCCGAGGCCGCGCGCAGTCTGCGCAGCACCGGCTCCGACCCCCAGGCCCACGGGCACAACGGGTCGGTGTACTCGACCACTTCCACCACCGGCCCGTCGGGTACGGCGCTCACGCCGCTCCCCTCCGGCTCAGCTGCCCGCTCTCGGCCACGGGCACCAGGGACGCGAGGGTCACCCCGCCCAGGACGGCGGCGGCGTCGGCCTCGATCCGGCGCCATATCCCGGGCAGGCCGGTCGCGGCCCCCGGATAGTCGAGCCCGGTCAGCGGCTCGCCGCGCAGGGTGAGCAACTCGCCGTCGACGGCGCGCGAGACATCGAGGAGGGTGATCTCACCGGCCGGACGGCCCAGCCAGTACCCGCCCTCGCAGCCGCGCTGGCTGCGCACCAGGCCCGCCTTGCGCAACTCGCCCACGACGGACTTCAGGAATCTGAACGGAATCTGCTGCGAGGAGGCGATGGCCTCACAGGTGAGCGGGCGGGCCGGTTCGCAGGCGAGTTCCAGCAGCGCCCGCGTGGCGTAATCCGCCTTCGCGGAGATATGCATGCCCTCCATCATGCCCGACGACAACTGCCCAACGAGGGGCCACTCCTGGCCACAATCCTCCGTTGCGGCAACATTGCCGCAGGTGAACAGCAATGGACACCTCTTGACATCCTTTTCGGCACCGCCATAGCCTCCCCGCCCATGAGCGACCCCCTGACGACCCCCGGCGAAGGCTTCCACCCTCATCTCCAAGGCGCCCCCACCACCGCGGGCACCCCCTTGCACACCCGTCTCCACCACATCCGCGCCGACTCGCTCGACGGCGACACGGCCCAGACCGGAGGCATGCGCCGATTCGCCGCCGTCAGCGGCAGGGCCGTCGGCTCGGAGAAGCTGTGGATGGGCCAGACCCATGTCGCCCCCGCGACCGCCTCCTCCGACCACCACCATGGCGAGTCGGAGACCGCCATCTACGTCGTCAGCGGCCACCCCGAGTTCGTGTTCCTCGACGCGAGCGGCGACGAGCCCGAGGAAGTACGCCTGCGCACCGCCCCCGGCGACTACATCTTCGTCCCGCCGTACGTCCCCCACCGCGAGGAGAACCCCGATCCCGCCGACGAGGCGGTGGTCGTCATCGCCCGCAGCACACAGGAGGCGATCGTGGTCAACCTGCCGCAGCTGTACGCGCTGGCGGACGACAGCGGGTGAGCTGCTCCCTCAGGGTCTGGGCACCGCCAATCCGTGCAGTCTCAGGGCCAGTTGGATCTCCAGCAGACGCGCGGGGCTCTGCCAGTCCTCGCCCAGGAGGCGCCCGACGCGCTCCAGGCGCTGGGCGACCGTGTTGACATGGACGTGGAGTTCGTCCTTCGTGCGGGCGGGGCTCATCCCGCAGGCGAAGTAGGCCTCCAGGGTGCGCAGCAGGTCGGTGTGTCGGTGCTCGTCGTACGCCACCACCGCGCCGATGGTGCGGTCCACGAAGGCGGCGATGTCGCGGTCCCCGGCCAGGAGCAGACCGAGGAAGCCGAAGTCCTCGGCGGCGGCTCCATCGCCCGTGCGGCCCAGCAGGCGCAGGGCCTCCAGACAGCGGCGGCCCTCGGCGTAGGCGGCGGCTATCGCGTCGGGGTGTGCGGTGAGGTTCTCGACGGGGGCGGAGGCGCCGACGGTGACGGCCTCGTGGACGGCGGTGCCGAGCCGGCGGGCCGCGCCACGGGCCACATCGGTGGCGGTGTCGCCGTCGGTGAGGGGCAGCAGCAGGACCGTACCGCCGTCGCGCGCGGCGGCCAGGCCGTGCCGGGTGGCGGCCAGGTGGGAGGCGGCGGACCACAGCCGGCGGCGGGCGGCGGCCTCCTGTTCGGCGTCGGCGGCGGTGCCGTCGAGACGGGCGGCCAGCACGACATGGGTGGCGTCGAGGTCGGCGCGCAGCCGGGCCGCGCGCTCACGCAGCAGACGCGGGTCGTGGCCACGGGCGTCGAGGAGGTCGTCGAGGAGTTCGCCGCGGACGCGCTGTTCGGCCTCGGCCGCCGAGCGGCGGGCGAGCAGCAGCAGGGAGGTGACCATCGCGGCGCGCTCCAGGGTGCGCTGGTCGACCGGGTCGAGGTCGGGCTGGCCGCGCAGGACGAGGGCGCCGAGGAGTTCGTCACCCGCGGCGACGGCGGCGATCCAGTCGTCCTTGTGCCGTACGGCGTGTCCGTCGGCGCGCGATGCCTCCAGAGGGGCGGCGGGTGTCGCGTCCGTCTCGGTGAAGCGGACCGTGCCTTCGAGGACCTCGGAGACGGCGGCGGCCACGTCATGCACACCGCCGCCGCGCAGCACCAGTTCGGCGAGCCGGTCGTGCACCTCGGCGGCGCGCTCGATGACGGCGCTGCGGTCGCGGATGATCTCGTTGGCGTGCTCCAGGCCGGCGAGGGCCGAACGGGTCTCGGTGAGCAGATGGGTGGTGTCGATGGCCGCCGCGGCGAGCGCCGCGAAGGAGCCGAGGAGCGCGATCTGCTCCCGCTCGAACACCCTCGCCCGCCGGTCCGCCGCGAACAGCACACCGATCACCTGCTGCCCGAGCATGAGAGGGACGCCGAGGATCGCCACCAGGCCCTCGTCCCGCACGCCCGTGTCGATCGTCATGGTGTGCCGGAAGCGCTCGTCGTGGAAGTAGTCATCGGTGACGTACGGCCGCGCGCTCTGGGCGACCAGACCGCCCAGCCCCTCCCCCATGCCGAGGCGCAGCTGCTGGAAGCGGGCCGCGACCGAACCCTCGGTGACCCGCATATAGGTGTCGCCGCGCTCGGGGTCGTTGAGGCTGAGGTAGGCGACGTCCGTGCCGAGCAGGGAGCGGGCGCGCTGCACGATCGCCTGGAGGACGGCGTCCAGGTCGCGCAGCCCCGCCAGGTCGTGGGCGGTCTCGAACAGCGCGGACAGCTCGGCCTCGCGGCGCCTGCGGCCCTCCAGCTCGGCCCGTACCCGCAGCGCGCGCAGCTTGGCGGTCTCCAGCGCGGCGATCCACTCGGGCGCCCGGCCCTCGGCGCGGGCCCGCAGCACCGGCTGCTCATAGGCGTCGACGGGGGCGCCACGGGCCAGCAGCTCCAGGAACGGCACCTCGGCGCCGCCCGGTGGGTCTGCGGCGGCGGAGCGCTCGGCGGACTGCATGTGATCGCGGGACATGTGCCCAGGATGACCCATCCGCGGCCCGCCCCGTCAGCCCTGTGGACAACCCCCGACGACCGGACCACCGGCCTGTGGAAAACCAGGGCCGCCCTACGAGACCCCCTACGGGATGCCCCTGACAAACCACCCAGCGGGCCATCCCGGCGCACACCTGGCACGCTCACCGAGAGCGCGGACCCAGCGCCGGACCGAGTGCCACCGAGTGCCCCCACTCACCGCGCACACTCAGTGCGCGGTCCAGCCCCCGTCCAGCACCTGTGAGGTCCCGGTGATGGAGGACGCCCACGGCCCGCACAGATACGCGACGGCCTCGGCGACCTCCTCCGGTTCGATCAGCCGTTTGACCGCGCTGTCGCTCAGCAGCACCTCCGTGAGCACCCGCTCCACGGGGATGCCGTGCGCCGCCGCCTGGTCCGCGAGCTGCCGTTCGACCAGCGGGGTGCGGACATAGCCGGGGTTCACACAGTTCGAGGTGACGCCGTGCGGGGCGCCCTCCAGCGCCGCCGTCTTCGACAGTCCCTCCAGGCCGTGCTTGGCGGCGACGTACGCCGACTTGTAGGGGGAGGCGCGCAGGCCGTGCACGGAGGAGATGTTGACGATGCGGCCCCAGCCCTGTCCGTACATGTGCGGGAGTGCGCCCCGGATCAGCCGGAAGGGCGCCTCCAGCATCACGGTGAGGACCGTGTGGAAGACGTCCGGCGGGAAGTCCTCGATCGGCCGGACCAACTGGAGCCCGGCGTTGTTGACCAGCACATCGGTGCCCGCGGCGGCCTGTTCGGCGGCGTCGAGGTCGGTCAGGTCCAGGACGTGCGCCTCGACCGGGCCCGGCAGGTCCGCGGCGAGCCCGGCGAGGGCGGCCAGCCCGGCGGCGTCCCGGTCGACCGCCCGGACCCGGGCCCCGGCGGACGCCAGCCGCAGCGCGCAGGCCCGTCCGATACCGCTGGCGGCCCCGGTGACCAGGGCCGTACGCCCGCCGAGGTCGGGCGGGGTGATCTTGGTCGGGGCGAGGCCGGGGCTGGGCGTGGTCATGCGCCGACCCTAAGCCTCCCCCGCCCCCTCACCCATGTGGTGGGCCACCACACCTCACAGGGAAGTCGTGGTGTCGAACCATGTGGGGGCCTCGGTCATGGCCTGCTTGATCCGCAGCACACCGAACTCGTTCAGGTCCGGCAGCCCGTCGACCGGGAACCAGCCCACGTCCAGCGACTCGTCATCGTTGACCCGGGCCTCCCCGCCGAGCGCGCGGCAGCGGAACGTGATGTCCATGTACTGGCAGAGGTCCCCGTTCTCGTACGTCACCGGCGACAGTGCCTGGACGAGGACCACCCGCTCGGCGACGCAGTGCACGGCGGTCTCCTCCTGCACCTCGCGCACCGCGCAGACCGCGGGCTGCTCGCCCGGGTCCGGGATACCACCGATCAGTGACCACTTGCGGGTGTCCGACCGCCGGTTCAGCAGCACTCTGCCCTCGTCGTCGAAGACGACGGCGGTGACCCCGGGGAGCCACAGCAGTTGATGGCCTGCGGACTCGCGCAGCGTGGTGATGAAGTCAGGAGTAGCCATGCCCCGACCCTAGCGGCGCAGCTCGTCCGGTCCCGCCGGATTCAAGGGGCGTACGGCGGTCGTACCGCTACGCGCCACCCGCGCGCCGCCCGCGCACACCGGCACCGATCGCCCAGCCGAGGCCTCCGGCGGCGACCAGCACCAGAACGATCTCCGGCAGTACGCCCAGCCGGGTGGCGGGCGTCTGCGAGGAGCGCAGCGGCACCTCCTGGACCAGTGTGTCGGCGACGAACATGCCGGTGCGCTGGGTGATCGTGCCGTCCGGCATGATGATCGCGCTCACGCCGCTGGTGACCGGGACGGTGACGGTACGGCTGTGCTCGACCGCGCGGACGCGGGACATGGCGAGCTGCTGGTAGGTCATCTCGCTGCGGTCGAAGGTGGCGTTGTTGCTGGGCACGGAGATCATCTGGGCGCCGTCGGTGACCTCGGAGCGCACGGCCCAGTCGAAGGCGGCCTCGTAGCAGGTGACCAGGCCGACCGTGGTGCCGTCCATGGTGAACACGCCCGGCTCGGTGCCCCGGCTGAAGTCCTGGGCGACCATGCTGGTCCACTCGCTGTTGATGGCGCCGATCAGGGAGCGCAGCGGAAGGTACTCGCCGAACGGCTGGATCTGCCGCTTGTCGTAGGTGTCGACGGGCCCCTGCTCGGGGTCCCAGAGGATCTGCTCGTTGAGGAGTTTCCCGTCGCGCTCGACGACGCCGCCGACCGAGATGGGCACGCCGATCGCCTGGGCGGCCTGGTCGATCACCGCGCGGGCGTCGGGGTTGGTGAAGGGGTCGATGTCGGAGGAGTTCTCCGGCCACAGCACGAAGTCGGGCTGGGGGACCTTGCCCGCGGCCACGTCGGCGGCGAGCCGTTCGGTTTCCCGTGCGTGGTAGTCGAGCACCGCGCGGCGCTGGGAGTTGAAGTCGAGTCCCGCGCGCGGGACGTTGCCCTGGACGACCGCGACGGTCGCGGTGCCGTCCTCGGCGTCGTCGCTGACCAGCGGGCGGGCGGCGAACGCGCCCACCACGGGGACGGCCACGCTGAGCAGGGCCACCGCGGCGGCGCCCCGGCGCAGCGCGCGCGTGCGGCGCGTTTCGAGGGCGACGCGGACGACGTCGTACACGCCGAAGCCCGCGAGGACGACGGCGAAGCCGAGCACCGGGGTGCCGCCGACGGCGGCGAGCGGGAGGAACACGCCGTCGGCCTGGCCGAAGGCGATCTTGCCCCAGGGGAAGCCGCTGAAGGGCACACGCGCGCGTGCCGCCTCTCCGGCGATCCATACGGCGGCGGCCCACACCGGCCAGCCGGGCAGCTTGGAGACGGCGGCGACACCCGCGCCGACCAGCGCGACGAAGAGCGCCTCGATCACGACCAGCGCCAGCCAGGGGCCGGGGCCGACCTCCACGCCGGTCCACACCAGCAGCGGCAGCAGGAAACCGAGACCGAAGAGGTAGCCGAGACCGAGGCCCGCCTTCCAGCCGCGTCCGCGCAGCACCCAGCCGAAGCCCGCGAAGGCGGGCAGGGCCAGCCACCACAGGGTGCGCGGCGGGAAGCTGATGTAGAGCAGCACTCCGGAGAGCGCGGCTACGGCGGGCGGGACCAGACGCGCGGGCCAGCGGCGCCACACGGCGGGCGCGGGCTGCGGTTCGACCTGGTCAGGTTCGCCGACGGGAGTCGCGGTGACGGTCACTCGGGGAGTGTACGGCGGCATCCTGAGCGGCCGACAGGACGGTCCTGGGCGGGCGGGTGCCCCGACCTGCCCGAAGGAGGCCGGGCTCGGCCGCTCGCCCGGCCTCCTTCGGGCGGTCCGCACACGCATTCCGCACACTTCGTCACCCCTCATCCCCAAAGGGTCGATCAGCCGTTACGGTGTCCGGAGCCCCGTGGCGTGCGGTCGTGGCTACGCGCGCGGGCGGGGCCGGGGAGAAGGTCCGGGGGGACGGGTGGGGTCCACGAGGAGTGTGTCCACGGCCGGCGCGGCGGCGCGGGACGACAGACGAAACGTTTCCGACGCGGTGGGGATGGCCGTGCTGGGCGGCAGTGCGATCTGGTCGCTGATCACCGCGGCCGTGCACGGCGGACGGCCGGAGGGGGCGCTGCTGGCGGTGCTGGCGGTGGCCGCCGGGCATGCCGCGGGCCGGATCACCGGGGCGCTGCTGCCGGTCGCCGCCCCGGGCGCGGCGGCGCTGGCCGGGATCGCGCTGCCGGTGGTCGTCCCGCAACTGTCGGCGGGCCCGCGGCCGGGGGCGCCGCTGGGCCACCTCGGGGCCACCGCCGCCCTGCTCACCCTGGCCGCGGGTGCCGCCTGCTGTGCCGCGTGGGAGGCGTCGGCGCCCGGGATCCGGCTGGCGATGCGGCTGCTGGCCGCCGGGGCGGCGGTGACGGCGGCGTCCCTGGGCTCACCGACCGGCGCGGTCGCGTGTGCCGTGGTCCTGCTGGCGTCGCTCGCGGCGGGCCGGGTGCGGCGGCGCGGGATAGGGATCGCCGGGCTGGCCCTCGCCGCGGCCGGGGTCACCGCGACGGCCTGGGCGGTGACCGCAAAGGTGCTGCCGGACGGGCTCGCCGCGACGCTGGAGGGCCGGCTCACCGCCGCCCGCGTGGCGCTGTGGCGGGACGCCTTGCGGCTGCTGGACCAGGAGCCGGTGCTGGGTGTGGGCCCGGGGCGGTTCGGGGAACTGAGCCCGGCCGCGGGCGCCGCGCCGACGTCCGACGGCAAACCGCATTCGGCGCTGCTCCAGCAGGCCGCCGAGCAGGGGGTGATCGGGGTGGCGCTGCTCGGGGCGGCCTTCTGCTGGGTGCTGATCGCGCTGTGGCGCACCGCGCGTCCCACGCCGGTCGCGCTCACCGCGGGTGCCGCGCTGACAGCCGTCGCGGCGATCGCCGCCGTGGGCAACGCGCTGAGCTTCACCGCCGTGACGGCGGGAGCGGGCCTGCTGGTGGGCCTGGCGACCGCGCGACCGCTCCCCGATGGCACCGACATGCCCGACATTTCGGATATATCCGAAATGAAGGAGAGTCGTCGCGATCGGCGAGCCCAGGAGGAGCCGAACGGGTGAGACCGGGCGTCGGAGTCGGGCGTCGGGTCTGATCAGGCCGGGTCAGGTCAGTGGGCCGTGTCCGGCGTGGTGGTGCGCAGCCGGTCGCGGATCACCCGTACGGCCGCCTCCGCGTCGTCGACCGTGATGGTGAAGGTGTGGCCGTCCCACAGCCGCAGGACCAGTCCCTCGCCCTGGCGCACGACGACGGCCGTGCCCATGTCGGGCCGCCAGCGGTAGCCCCAGCCGCCCCAGTGGCGGGGGGTCACATGCGCGACGAAGTCGGCGCCCACGACATGGGCGAGGGGGATGCGGCGGCGCGGCACGCCGATGTGGCCGCAGCGCACTTCCAGGGAGTCCTTGTCGACCTTCAGGGCGACGCTGACGAAGGCGAGGGTCCCGAAGAGGACCAGCAGACCGGCCAGGATGCAGCCGACCACGGACATCACCAGGGGGGCCGAACCCGCCGTCCACGCGGAGTCGACGGCCAGTTCGATACCGAGCGCCAAGCAGGCGAAGCCGACCAGCGCCAGCAACCACTGAACACGGTTGGTGGCCTGTCCGGTCCAGACATCGGGGTGCGACGCGTCCGCGTCCGCATCCTGGGGGTGGTCCCTCATGCCTTCGAGACTACTCAGGTTTCGCTCCGCTGGTAGTTCGCTGCACACGGTGAATGCTCCGGACGGCGGCCCGCCCGTCCCGGACGGCTACACCACGCGCGCGGGGGCGGCGGTACGCAGCAGGCGGCCCTCCGCGTAGGCCAGCGCGGGCTCCGGGAGACCGCCCGCGCGCCCGCTCAGGAGGACGGTCACCGTGCCCGCACGGGGCGCGTCCGGGGCGGGCGCGGCGCCGATTCTGCGCAGGGCCTGCGCGGCCACCGCTCCGGCGGAACCGTGCAGGACCAACGGAGGCAGGCCGGGGCGCTGGACGGCGGCGCGGATGCGTTCGGCGACCAGTTCGTAATGGGTGCAGCCCAGGACGACGGTCGTTACCTCGCGGGGGGTCAGTGCGGCGGCGGCGGTGACGGCCGCGTCGATCGCGGCCTCGTCCGCGTGTTCGACCGCTTCGGCCAGTCCCCAGCAGGGCACCTCGGTGACGGGAACGCCGTCGGCGAAGTCCTGGATCAGCCCGCGCTGGTAGGGGCTGCCGGTGGTGGCGGGGGTGGCCCAGATGGCGACGGGGCCACCGCTCGCCGCGGCGGGCTTGATCGCGGGGACCGTGCCGATCACCGGCAGGCCGGGCTCCAGGAGGTCGCGCAGGGCGGTCAGCGCGTGCACGGTGGCGGTGTTGCAGCCGACGATCAGGGCCTCGGGGCGGTGGGCGGCGGCGGCGCGGGCGACGTCCACGGCCCGCCGGGTGAGGTCCTCGGGGGTGCGCGGCCCCCAGGGCATTCCGTCGGGGTCGAGAGAGAGAACGAGATCCGCGTCGGGGCGGAGAAGTCGTACCGCGGCGGTCGCCGCCAGCAGGCCGATTCCGGAGTCCATGAGCGCGATCTTCACCCGGCCACGATAAACGATGGCCCGTGTCGCACCGGTGCCGTGGGGCAGACTGCGCGGGTGACCGTCTTCGCCTGGATCGCCGCCGGATCGCTCACCGCCTGGCTGTGGCTGCTGCTGTGCCAGGGCTTCTTCTGGCGGACCGATGTCCGGCTGCCCATACGCCGGGAACCGCGGTCGTGGCCCTACGTCTGTGTCATCGTCCCCGCCCGCGACGAGGCGGCCGTGCTGCCGCTGAGCCTGCCCTCGCTGCTCGCCCAGGAGTATCCGGGGCGGGCCGAGGTGATCCTGGTCGACGACGGCAGCACCGACGGCACCGGGGACCTGGCCCGGGAACTCGCCGACAAGTGTGGCGGGTTGGCGCTCACCGTGGACTCGCCGGGCGAGCCGCCCGCGGGCTGGACCGGCAAACTGTGGGCCGTGCGCCACGGGATGGGGCTCGCCCGCGCGCGTGGGCCGGAATTCCTGCTGTTGACCGACGCGGACATCGCCCATGAGCCGGACAGTCTGCGGGAGCTGGTGGCCGCGGCCCATGGCGGCGGTTTCGACCTGGTGTCGCAGATGGCCCGGCTGCGGGTGGCGAGCGTGTGGGAGCGGCTGGTGGTGCCCGCCTTCGTCTACTTCTTCGCGCAGTTGTATCCGTTCCGCCGGATCGGCCGCAGGGGCGCGCGGACCGCCGCCGCGGCCGGTGGCTGTGTGCTGCTGCGCGCGGAGGCGGCCGAGCGGGCGCGCGTCCCTGACGCCATCCGGCACGCCGTGATCGACGACGTGGCGCTCGCCCGCGCGGTGAAGGGCGGCGGGGGGCACATCTGGCTGGGGCTGGCCGACCGGGTGGACAGCATCCGCCCGTATCCCCGGCTGCACGACCTGTGGCGGATGGTCTCGCGCAGCGCCTATGCGCAACTGAGGCACCAACCCGCGCTCCTGGCGGGCACGGTGGCCGGACTCGCCCTGGTCTATCTGGTGCCGCCCGTCGCCCTGGTGGCCGGCGCGGCCACCGGGAGCGCGGCGACCGCGCTGCTCGGCGCGGCGGCGTGGCTGGTGATGACGGGGACGTATGTCCCGATGCTGCGCTACTACGGTCAGCCGCTGTGGCCGGCCCCCTTGCTGCCGTTCACGGCGTTCCTCTATCTGCTGATGACGGTGGACTCGGCGGTGCAGCACTACCGGGGGCGCGGCGCGGCCTGGAAGGGCCGCACCTATGCGCGTCCGGAGGCCGTGCCCGACGAGGGCTGAGACGTGCCGCCTACTTGCGGCCCGGCGTCCAGTCCATGCCCCAGCCGTAGGCGCGGTCGACGGTGCGCTGCGGGCTCACCCCGCGCTCGGGCACCAGGTAGCGGGCCTCGCGCTGCACGATGAGTTCGCCGTCCGTGTGGGTGATCAGGGCCAGGGCGCAGACCGTGGAGGGGACCGTGCACTCGTCGAGGGAGAAGTCGATGGGGGCGCCGAACTGCGGGGTCAGGGTGACGGTGGCGTGCAGGTCGGCGAAGGAGCGGGCACCCTCGTAGATGGTGACGAAGACGAGGATGCGGCGGAAGTGCCGCTGGAAGTCGAGATTGACGGTGAGGTTCTCACCGCTCGCCCTGGAGCCGGTGCGGTCGTCGCCGTCGAGGTGGATGAACGGCGGACGGTCAAGGGCTCCATAGGCGTTGCCGAGGGCCTGTACGACGCCCTTGCTGCCGTCGGCGAGTTCGAACAGGGCGCACAGGTCCAGGTCGAGGTCGGCGTGCATGGCCATCGCGCGGCCGAGTTTGCTGCCCCAGCCCTTGAACTGCTTGTGCACCTCCCAGTTGAGGTTCACACGCATCGCGCCGGAGGTGCCGCCCTGCTTGGTCAGCGAGACGGCCGGGGCGGACTTGGTGAGCGTCACCTTGGTCAGCCGCACCGGCTGCGCGGACGCGGCGGGCGCGGGCGCTGTGGCGGAGGCGGACGGGACAGCGGGCGCGGGCGGCGTCAGCGGCCGGGCGGGCGCGGCGGGGACCGGCTGCGAGCGCGGTCGTGGGGAGGGCGGTGGCGCGGCGGGCTGCTGGGGTTCGTCGACGGAGATGCCGAAGTCCGTGGCGAGGCCCTCCAGGCCCCGGTCGTAGCCCTGGCCGACCGCGCGGAACTTCCAGGCGCCCTGGCGGCGGTAGAACTCGCCGAGGACGAAGGCGGTCTCGACGGTGGCGCCGGTGGGCTCGAAGCGGGCGACCACGGTGTCGCGGCCGGTCTCGCGGACCTCGACGGAGAGGTCGGGCACCTGGCCGAAGGTGCCGCCGTCGGCGGAGGCGGCGAGGACGACGGTCTCGACGGCGGGCTCCACGCGCGCGAGGTCGACGGTCAGGGAGTCGGTGACCCGGCCGCCCGCGTTGCGCTTGCCCTCGTGCCGGACGGCGCCCGAGGTGTGCGACGGCTGGTTGTAGAAGACGAGGTCGGAGTCGGAGCGGACCTTCCCGGCCACCAGCAGCAGCGCGGAGGCGTCCGCGTCGGGCACCCCGGCACCCGTGCGCCAGGCGACCTCGACCCGTAGCGCCGAAGCCGGCACCGGAACGTTCGAACCTTTCGGCATTGACATGTCCGCCCCCATCTTGTGCGTCGCGCCGCGCGGCGCTCCCGGACAATCCTGGTTTCCGTACCGCCAACCTATTCCCCGGGGCGCTCGGACGCCCGTCCGGGTGAGGTGTGAACACCCATGGTCAACCGCCGGTAACCCGCCGGGAACTGAGCCTTTACACGATCCCAACGCGGACTTCCGCCCTTTTTTCCCAAGTTCGCTCGGATTGGCGATCCTGAGTCACCGCCGACACGGAAATCAACCCTCTTATCGGTCTCCACAACCAGCACATCGTGGGCTTAACTTATGTGCCATGACCTCCCCCCGCTCCACTTATGGCGGCGGCTACTACTCCGCCTCCTTCCCGGACACTCCGATCTACGACTCGCTCGTGGCCGAGCGGGGCACCCCGCAGATCGCCCCGATCAGAGTCCCCGCCGCCTATGACACGGGCAGCCACCTGCCCGCGCTGCCGTCGGCGCTCCCCGCCCTCCCGGCGGCTCCGTCCCAGCCCCTCTACGGCTACCCACAGGCACAGCAGCCCGCCCCGTTGCAGCAGGCGCCCGCGGCGTACATCCCGCACCAGGCCGCCGCGCCGCGCGGATACCCCGGTCCGCAGCCGCAGCAGCCCCGGCCCGCCGCTCCCGGCGCCACCGGCTACGAGGCGATGCGCCCGGCCGCGCCGCGCCCCGCGCCCGGCGGCTACCAGGACCCGTACAACAACCAGCAGTACCGCGGTTACTGATCTCCGCCGCCGGTTGTCGGTGCCGCCTGGCACGATGGCCGTATGGGGAACGCGTGGCTGAAGTCGATACACATCCATCCGGTCAAGGCACTGCGGGGACTGTCGCTCCCGGAGTGCGTGATGGAGCCCTGGGGGCCGGCCGGTGACCGACGCTGGGTGCTGATCGACAACGGGGGAAAGGTCGTCACCCAACGCCAGCAACCGCTCCTCGCGCAGGCCGCCGCCGAGCCGGTGCCCGGCGGCGGCGTCCTGCTGTCCGCGCCCGCGCTGGAACCGCTGGCCGTGCCGGTGCCCGAGCCGGACGCGACGGTCACGCTGGAGATCTTCGGCAACAAGGTGGAGGGCGTGCTCGCCGACGCCGCCGCGCACGCATGGTGCAGCGCTTTCCTCGGCGCCGACGTCCGGCTGGTGCACATGGACGATCCGGCCACCCGCCGGCCCGTCGATCCGGACTTCGCGCTGCCCGGCGAGACGGTCAGCTTCGCCGACGGCTACCCGCTGCTGCTGACCACCACCGCCTCCCTGGACGCCCTCAACTCGCTGATCGCGAGCGGCCCCCACGCCGCCGAGGGCCCGTTGCCGATGAATCGCTTCCGGCCCAATGTGGTGGTCTCGGGGACCGAGCCGTGGGCGGAGGACGACTGGTCGCGGCTCGACATCGGGCCGGTGCGGTTCCGGGTCGCCAAGATGTGCGGGCGGTGCGTGGTGACGACCACGGACCAGAGCACCTCGGCGCGCGGCAAGGAGCCGCTGTTCACCCTCGGCCGGCATCGCCGGATCGGCGGCAAGCTGGTCTTCGGACAGAATCTGGTGCCGCTGTCCACCGGCACGGTCCGCGTGGGCGATCCGGTCCGGATCCGCGAATAGCCGAGCGGCCGACTGAGCGATCAGCCCAGCGATCAGCTGAACGATGAGCCGTTCACCCCAGTGGGACACCGAGCGCAGAACACCGTTCCCGGCCGTGGGAACCCCTCCCGGGGCTTTGTCCGTTGGGCATTCTGAGAGGCGCGTGAGAGTTGCACGAGTGGTCCGGCCGGGGGTGATTTCGCTCTCTCTTCGACCGGTTCGCTCCGCGTGGGGCCGTGCCTCGGGTTATCACGGATCGGGGAAGGGGGTGCCGGACGGTGCGAGCGATCAAGGGTCTGTGGAGCTGGCGGCACAATCCGCTGTGCCGGAGAACCGATCTCGTGGAGTCCTGGGTGGCCCTGGCCGCCCTGCTGCTGATCGTGCTGCTGGCACCCGTGCTCGGGGTCCTGGCCGGTTTCACCGTCCAGGAGGCCCTGGACCGGTCGGTGCGCGAACAGCACAGTTCCCGGCTACAGGTGACGGCCACGGTGGTGCGCGAGCTGGATCGCGGTGTGCTGGACATCGACCCCGAGGCCGCGGCCCAGGACACCCGCAGCAGAGTCCTCGCCGACTGGACGGCGCCGGACGGCAGCGAGCACCGCGGGCCCGTGCTGGCCCGGCTGACCTCCCCGCAGGCGGGCGACCGGTTCACGATCTGGACCGACGCCAGTGGGCGGACGGTCGCCCGTCCACTGGATCCGGCCACGGCCACCACCCACGCGGTGCTCGCCGGCTTCGGCGCCGCGCTCGCGGTCGCCGGGCTGGTGGAGGGCTCCAGACGCCTGATCGTCCGGCGGCTGGTCACGCTCCGCCACGCCCGCTGGGACCGGGCATGGGACCGCGCGGGCCCGGACTGGGGCCGGACCGGTACGGGCAGTTGACGCCCGTTGGTCGGCAATTGACGGCCTTTCGGCTCTGGTCAACCCACCGCCCGCGCGCACGCTACGGTGGACCGGCCGAACCCTTCGGCATCAAACCCGCGTACGACGAGGTGGGGACAGAACAACGCCATGGCACAGGGCACGGTCCAGGTGACGCACACCGGTACCTCGCGGTGGCGGCGCCGCACAGGTGAGTACACCTCGCTCGCCGCCGCCCTGGAGGCCGCGGCCGACGGTGATGTGCTCACCGTCGCCCCCGGCACCTACCGGGAGAATCTCGTGGTGGAGCGCGCGGTGACGCTGCGCGGCCCCGAGGGCTCCCCCGGTTCGGTGCGCATCGCCCCGGCCGACGGGGTGCCGCTGACCGTGCGCGCCTCCGCCGTCGTACAGGATCTGCTGGTGGAGGGGCAGGATTCCGCCGCGCCCGCGCTGCTGGTCGAGGAAGGGGCGCCGGAGCTGACGGATGTGCGGGTGGTGACCCGGTCCGCCGCCGGGATAGAGGTGCGCGGGGGCGCCCGGCCGACCGTGCGGCGGTGCACCGTCGACAATCCGGGAGGCATCGGCATCGCCGTGCTCGACGGCGGGGGCGGGGTGTTCGAGGAGTGCGAGGTGGTCGCGGCCGGGCAGGCCGGGATAGCCGTGCGCGGGGGCGCGCATCCCCGCCTGGAGCGCTGCCGGGTGCATCACACCTCGGGCGCGGGGCTGACGGCGACCGGGGAGAACTCCGCGGTGGAGGCGGTCGGCTGCGAGATCTACGAGGTGCGCGGCAGCGGCGTGCAGATCACCGCCCGCGCGACGGCGCATCTCACCGACTGCGATGTGCACCGCACCACCGCCGACGGCGTCACGCTCGACACCGACGCGGTGCTGACCCTGGCCGACTGCCGTATCCACGACATCCCGGAGAACGCGGTCGATCTGCGTTCCCGCTCGGTGCTGACCCTGACCCGCACCACCGTCCGGCAGTTCGGCCGCAACGGTCTGTCGGTGTGGGACCCGGGCACGCGCGTGGACGCCAATCAGTGCGAGATCTTCGACTCCACCGGCGACTATCCGGCGGTGTGGGTGAGCGACGGCGCCACCGCCGTCCTCGACTCCTGCCGGGTGCACGACGTGCCGGACGCGCTGTTCGTGCTGGACCGCGGTTCCCGCGCGGACGTCGTCGACAGTGATCTGTCCCAGGTGCGCAACACGGCGGTGTCGGTGAGCGACGGCGCCACCGCCCAGCTCGACGACTGCCGGATCCGGGACGCCGCGACCGGCGCCTGGTTCCGCGACCACGGCAGCGGCGGCACGCTCAGCAACTGCACGGTGACGGGCACCCAGACCGGGGTGATCGTCACCAAGGGCGCCGACCCCACCGTGGAGCGCTGCACGGTCGACTCCCCCGCCGAAGCGGGCTTCTATGTGTCGGCGGGCGGCCGGGGCAGCTTCCTGAACTGCCGGGTGACGGGCAGCGGCGGCTACGGCTTCCATGTCATAGACGGCTCCCGCACGACCCTGCGCAAGTGCCGTACGGAGCGCTGCGCCCGCGGCGGGTACGAGTTCGCGGACGCCGGGTCGGACGGCGCGGCGGGCACCGGGCCCGTGATCGAGGACTGCACCAGCGACGAGAGCGGCGGCATACGGCCCTCGGCGCCGGAGCCGGCCGTCCAGCAGACGACGACCGGGACGCCGGGCCTGCTCGGGGCGATCCCCGGACAGCGCACCTCCGAGCCGGAACCCGTACCGGCCGCCGCCCCCGCCGGGCCCGAGCAGCCCTCGCGCAGCTCCACGACCGTGCTCGGGGAACTGGACGGCCTGGTCGGCCTGGACAGCGTCAAGCGCGAGGTGCGGGCGCTGACCGACATGATCGAGGTGGGGCGGCGGCGCCAGCTGGCGGGTCTCAAGGCCGCCTCCGTCAAGCGGCATCTGGTCTTCACCGGCTCCCCCGGCACCGGTAAGACGACCGTCGCCCGGCTGTACGGCGAGATCCTCGCCTCGCTGGGCGTGCTGGAGAAGGGCCATCTCGTCGAGGTCTCGCGGGTCGATCTGGTCGGCGAGCACATCGGCTCCACGGCGATCCGCACCCAGGAGGCGTTCGGACGGGCGCGCGGCGGGGTGCTGTTCATCGACGAGGCGTACGCGCTGTCGCCGGAGGACGCGGGCCGGGACTTCGGCAAGGAGGCCATCGACACGCTCGTGAAGCTGATGGAGGACCAGCGGGACGCGGTCGTGGTGATCGTCGCGGGGTACACCGCCGAGATGGAGCGGTTCCTGTCGGTCAATCCGGGCGTGGCGTCCCGCTTCTCGCGGACCATCACCTTCGGCGACTACAACCCCGAGGAGCTGTTGCGGATCGTGCAGCAGCAGGCCGAGGAGCATGAGTACCAGCTCGCGCCGGGCGCTCCGGAGGCGCTCAGGAAGTACTTCGCCGAGCTGCCCAAGGGTCCGGCCTTCGGCAACGGACGGACCGCGCGGCAGACGTTCGAGGCGATGGTGGAACGGCACGCGAGCCGGGTGGCCCAGCTGACGGAACCGAGCAAGGACGACCTGTCACTCCTGTTCGAGGAGGACCTGCCGGAACTGCCCTGAACCGGCGGCGGCGCAGCGAGCCGGGTCGGGCAGCTGAACCGAGGCATCGGGCTTGCCCCGGGGTCCCGCTGGGTCCAGGGACACCGCCGGGGCCGGGGATCCCGCCGGGGCCGGGATCCCGCCGGGGCCGGAGGTCCGCTGGCCCACGTATCCCCACTTGTCCCCCCGGGATCCCATTGGCCCGAGCACCCCACTGGCCCGGGGTCCAGCTAGGCCCGCAGACGCCGCTCGGTCCAGAGACACCACAGAGACACCACAGAGACACCACTGGGCCGGGGCCTCACCCGCCCGCGCATCCCCACCTGGCCTCCCGAGATCCGCCTGGCCCAGGCATCTCACTGGCCCGGGGGTCCAGCCGCCCAAGCATCCCCGTTTGGCCACCGGGTCCCATTCGCCCGAGCACCCCACCGGGCCCGGGACCCCGCTGAGCCGGGCAGGCTGGCCCGCGCATCCCCGCCCTGGCCCCGAGGCCCCACTGGCCCGGCCTCCCCATGGCCCCGGGGGTCCTACTGGCCCAGGCATCCCCGCTCGACCACCAGGTCCCACTCGCCAGGCATCCCTGGGCTCCCAACCAAGCCGCGGTCCCCCGGGCCCGAGCATGCCCCCCCGGGGCCCAGCCCCCTCCGATCCGAGCCACCCCCCTCCGCCGCGCAGAAGGTCACCCCCGACGGAGAACCGCTCCGCGGCACAGTGGGCCGGTCGGGCGACCCCCGGCGGGGCGCTGGTGCGGCGGGCGGCGGGTCCGGCTCTCGCCCGGCAGCATGGGTCGACACCCGGAACCCGCCGCGGCAGACGTCCGTCGAGGCGGATCTCACCGCGTCGGGACCCGCGCCGGGCGAGCCCAGGGGGAGGAACGTTCATGCCGAAGCCGCCGGCGCGGGCCGAGCTGGCCGAGGCGGCCCGGCGATCGCTGCGGGTCACGGTCGCGGCGACGGTCGGCTTCTACCCGGCGGCGCATCTGCTGGACCAGCCCCTCGTCGCCGTCTACGCCCTGTTCGCGGCGATCGCCTTCGGCGCGCTGTCCCCGCTACCGGGCTCCGGCCGCCACCGTGCCGAAACGGTACTGCGGGCCCTGCCGGGCGCCGCCGTACTGATCGTCCTCGGTACGGTGCTGGCCATGGCGACCTGGGCGGCGGCCGTCGGCATGCTGGTCGTGGGGTTCGTGCTGACGTTCGGCGCGGCGTGCGCGCCACGGCTGGCGGCCACCGTTCCCGCACTCCAGCTCTGCTACATCCTGGCCTGCTTCCCGCCCTACGCGCCCGGCACCGCGCCCGAGCGGCTGACCGGACTGGCCGTCGGGGCGGGCGCGCTGATCCTGTGCGAACTGCTACTGCTCCCCCAGCCGTGGCAGCCGTCGTACGAGGACCGGCTCGCCGGGGCTCTGGATCTCGCGGTCGGGGCCGCGCGCCGACTGACCCGGGAGGTGGGCGCGGACACCGGGCTGGCGGCGCGGCTGCGGGCGGCGGGCCGGGACCTGCGCTTCTCGCAGCAGCCGGCCGGCAGCCGCCCCACAGGTGCCGGCCGGACGGACCGCGCCCTGGCCCAGGCCGGTTCCGCGACCCGCCGGCTGCTGGATCAGCTCGCCTCCCTCACCGAACTCACGCCCTGCCCGGTGGACCTGTCCACCCAGACCCTGCTGAGGGGGATCGCGGCGACCGGCGCGGACACGGCCGGCATTCTGCGCGGGCGGCCCCCGGCGGCCGGTCCCGGGGTGATCGTGGAGATGACCGACCGGTTCCTGGTCGAGCGCACGCGGCTCCCGAACAGGCCCGAGGGCCTGCTCCACGCGGTGCTGCGGCGACGGTCGACGGTGCTGTCGGCCGCGGTGTCCGCCATGACCGTACGCACCGCCGTCGCCCTCGCGGCCGGGCGGCGCCGGCGCTCGGTGCCCGGACTGCCCGAGGAACAGTTCTGGTACGCGGAACGCTCCACGCCCCGGCTGTGGTTCGTGCGCGTCGCCGGGAACCTCACCCCGCACTCGGTGGTGTTCCAGAACGCCGTCCGGACGATGCTGGGGCTGGCGCTGGCCCGGCTGGTGGCCGGGTCGTTCGATCTCTCGCACGGCTTCTGGGTGCTGCTGGCCGTGCTCACCCTCGGGCGCACCACGGCGGGCGCCACCTGGTCCGCCGTCCGCTCGGCGGCCCTCGGCACCCTGCTGGGCGCCATCGCGGCGGGCGTACTGGTGATCGGGGCGGGTGACACCATCCGGGTGTACGAGTTCCTGCTGGTGCCGATGATGCTGGTGGCCTTCTCGGTCGGGCCGGTCGGTGGCCCGGCGTGGGCGCAGGGCCTGTTCACGCTGGTCGTCTCGATGGCGTTCGCTCAGCTCACGCCGGTGACCTGGCGGCTGGCGGAGGCACGGCTCATCGATGTGCTGACCGGCAGCGCGATCGGGCTGATGTGCGGGCTGCTGGCGTGGCCGTCCGGCGCGCGGGCCGAGATCCGGCGGGGTGTGTCGGCGCTGCTGCACACGTCCGGGCCGCTGGTGCGGGCCACCGCCGACGCCGTGACGGGCGGGGGCGGTCGGGCCCCGGGCGGGAAGGTCGCCGCCGGGATGCAGTGGCTCGCCCTGCACCGGCTCCAGATCGCGGAGGCCGCTTACGCGCAGTACCGCGCGGAACCCGTGCCGCACGCGGGCGAGGACGGCCCCGACTGGCTCGCCGCCCTCAACTACGGCTCCCGGGTGCTGATCGGCGCCTACTGGCTGCCGCGCGAGCACGGCCCGCCGGACTTCCCGCCCGCCGTGCGGCAGTGGGCCCATGAGGCGGCCGGTCAGGTGGCGGCGGCGGGGGAACGGGCGGCGGAGTTCCCGGCGGACGGGGTGCGGGTCAGGCCGGCCCCGCTGCCGTGGGGCGCCGCCCGGCGGGAACCGGCCGCGACGCTGTCCCTGCTGGTGGACATGGAGGTCTGGCTGGGGGGACTGGCGGCGGATCTGGAGACGGCGGTCGGGGGCGGGGTGGACGGCATCCCTTACCCCCCGGCCGTGGGCGGGGAGACGACATCCCCGATCCCGCGGTCGTAGGCGGGCGAACAACATCCCCGATCCACCGGTCGTAGGCCGGGGGGTGCAACATTCCTGATCCCGGGCCCCGGCGGAGAGGACAACATCCCCGCCCCCAGGCCCCGGACGAGGAGGCCGACACTTCCGACCCCAGGCCCCGAACGAGGAGGCCGACACTCCCGCCCCCAGGCCCCGGACGAGGAAGGCAACACCCCCGCCCCGACCCCGGACGGGAGACGGGACGACACCCCCTCCCCCGCTGATCACTGATCCCCGGCGATCCCTCCTAACCACCCTCGCCATCACCCTCACCCACACCCCCAGCCCCCGGCCGCTGCCCCGGCACCGCCGGGCTCAATCGGGCCAGCAGCCGGGACCGTTCGTCGGCGAAGGCGGGGTCGGCCTGGTAGTCGGAGTGGCCGAGGATCGGTGCGGGCAGCGGGTGCAGGGCCGTACGGCCGTGGGACAGGGGGTCGGCGAGGGCCGCGCGGTCGACATCGGGGCCGCAGCTGCCGGGCAGCCCGATGGGGCCGCCGATCGGGTCGGTGTCCCGGTACAGATTGCGCCAGCAGTCGACGTCGCGGTGCAGTGCGTCGAGCGCGGCCGGGCCGAAGTAGGCGGGGAACCAGCGGCCGTACAGCCGCTCCAGCGGGGAGCCGTACGTCAGCAGCGCCACCCGGGCGCGGATCGCCGGGGTCAGTTGCCAGGCCGCCGCGGCGGCGAGGACGCTGCCCTGGGAGTGGCCGGAGATCACCAGCCGCCCGCCGGTGGCCCTGGTCCAGGTCGCCATCCGCCAGGTGAGGTCGGGAACCGCCCGCTCTGCGTAGCAGGGCGGCGCGAAGGGGTGGGCGGCGCGCGGCCAGAAGGTGCCGACGTCCCAGAGGATGCCGATGGTGCGCCGCGCGGAGGCGTCCTTGTAGGCGCGGCGGCCGGAGGTGACGAACAGTATGAAGCCGAGCCCTATCAGCCAGGAGCCGAGCATCTGCGCGGTCCCGGCGACGCCGTGCACGAAGGGATGGACGTCGGCGGCGGCCCGCGCCGGGGTCTCATCGGTGGTCAGGGCACCGGCGAGCGCGCCCGCGCCGAGCAGCAGGGTCACCACGGCGGTCGCGGCGATCAGCGTCGGGGCCCGGTCGGTGAGCGTGGCCATGGCGCGGCTGCGGGCGATCCGGCGGGTACGGCCGTCGTCCGTCTGCTCCTCGGGGTAGTCGTGCGCCACATCGGGCTGTTCGGCGTGGGCCAGCCGCATGGTGCCCCACACCAGCCACGCCGCGACGAGCAGCAGGACCAGCAGCAGGGGCGGGATGACGGAGGCCTGCCAGGTGAGCAGGACGGGCGGGCCGGGGATGGCCGCTCCGGTGCCGTCCAGCCAGTCGGCGACGCGCTGCGAGACGCCGCCGGAGAAGACCCCGCCGAGCGCGCAGGCCAGCAGGGCGACGGCGGGGCCGCCGAGGCCGCGCAGGGCGCAGCGGGGCTCGGGGTCGGCCCGGTGCAGGACCTGGGCGATCCCGCACAGGGCGAGGGCGAGCAGGCCCTGGAGCAGGGTGATCGCGCCGAAGGCGGTATCGCCGGGGAGCCCTCGGGTGGAGTGCCAGCCGGGGCGGGCCCAGCCCGCGTACAGCATGGCGAGGAGCAGCAGGGCCACCGCGGCGAGCGGCAGTCCCCGTACGAGACGGGCGTCGAGTTCGCGGTCGAGGCGGCGTTCGCTGCGGCCCCGGCGGCAGATCACCCACAGCACGGCCGTGAAGCCCGCGGCCAACGCGACCGCGAGGAGCAGGCCGAGCAGGGGGAGGGCGACCGGGCCGCCGGGCTCGCGGTCGTGGCGGAGCGCGGCCCAGTGGAGGGCGGCGGCCACGGTGAGCAGTCCGGCGGCGGTGTGCGCGGCCCGCAACCGGGCGACCAGCCGCCGCCCGAACCAGAATCCGGGCCGCCCCAGCGCGGTACGGGCGGGTTCGTCACCGGCACCCGTGTGCGCGGATCGCGGGTGGGCGGACATGGCGTGGGCGGACATGGCGTGGGCGGAGGGCTCGGCCGGTTCCGCCGGGGCATCGGTCCCGCCCGGGTCGGGCATCGGGCGAGCCGATTCGTAGGCGCTCCAGGTGCGGTGGGAGAGGTACCACAGGAGGGCGACCAGGGCGGTGGGGACGAGGGCGGCCAGGGCGAGGCGGCGGCCGGGCAGGCTCCACCAGCCGTCGTGGGACAGGGCCGGGGACAGAAAGCCGAGCCAGGAGTTGCGCTCGGCGCACGCGCGGGTGCCCGCGCACTGCCAGGCGGCGAGATCCAGGGCGACCTCGCAGGCCGCGGCCACCATCAGCACGGTCAGGGTGAGCCCGGCGAGCCGTACCAGCAGCCCATAGCAGCGCACCGCGCGGGTGTGTCCGCGGGTGGGCGGGCGCATCCAGTGGGCGAGGTTGGCGACCATGAACGGCAGCAGCAACAGCCAAAGGGCGCGGGCGCCGTTGCCGGAGGTGAGGTTGGACCAGACGTACGCCTCCTGGACGGGTTCGCCGCCGGGGCCGCGCGGCCGGCGCTCCGCGTGGACATCGTCGGCGCGGCGGAAGATCGCCGCGATGTCGTCGCCGGTGACCCGTTCGGTGCGCGGGTCGTTCAGCATCTTCTCCGGCGTGGCCCCGCCCACTCCGTGGACCAGGAGTTCCAGGGCGGTCGTCGGTTCCTGCCCGGCCGCCGTGTCCGCGGCGACCCGTTCCTGCGCGCGTTCCACTGTCGTGCTCTTCCCCCGAGACGTGCCGGACGGCGTGATGATGTGCCCCTACCGCGTTTCTGACGTGCCGTACGGCGGTGCGCTGACGGCGTGGTGCGGGTGCGCGCCCAGGATCTCCGTGGGTTTGTGCGCGTGCACCCGTCGTCACCGAATCTCCCCGATCATTGTGACGGACCGGCCACGGAGCGGACACGGAGTGGCATGCGCGCGCCGCCGCGACCGGTGGCCTCGGGCGGACCGGCCCGTGCGAGGATGGGACGCCCCGCGCCCGCCTCCCCGGCGTCCCGTGTGTCGCAGCAGGTGCGGAGGGGTGTCGACGGAGTGTCGATGGGTGTCGGAGGACAGCGGCGAAAGGACCGGAGCTGACGTGAGTGAGAATCAGAACCTCCTCGCGGAGCAGCGGCGTGCCCTGATCCTGGACGAGGTGCGGCGCCGGGGCGGCGTCCGGGTGAACGAGCTGACGCGCAGGCTCGGGGTGTCCGACATGACGGTCCGCCGGGATCTGGACGCGCTGGCCCGGCAGGGTGTGCTGGAGAAGGTGCACGGCGGCGCGGTCCCGCTGGTGGACGCCAGTACCCACGAGCCCGGTTTCGAGGCCAAGTCGGGTCTGGAGCTGAACGCCAAGGCGGACATCGCGCGAGCGGCGGCCGAACTGGTGGCGCCGGGCGCGGCGATCGCGCTCTCGGGCGGTACGACGACGTACGCGCTGGCACAGCAGCTGCTGGACGTGGCCGATCTGACCGTGGTCACCAACTCGGTGCGGGTCGCGGATGTCTTCCACGCGGCGCAGCGGTCGGTGGGGCCCCGGCCGGGCGCGGCGACGGTGGTGCTGACCGGCGGGGTGCGCACACCGTCCGACTCGCTGGTGGGCCCGGTCGCCGATCAGGCCATCGCGGCGCTCCACTTCGACCTGCTGTTCCTGGGCGTCCACGGAATAGCGCCGGGGGCGGGTCTGTCGACGCCGAATCTCGCGGAGGCGGAGACCAACCGGCGGCTGGTGCACTCCGCGCGGCGGGTCGTGGTGGTCGCCGACCACACCAAGTGGGGCACGGTGGGTCTGAGTTCCTTCGCGACCCTGGAGCAGATCGACACGCTGGTCACGGACGCCGGGATGGGCGCGGCGGCGCGTACGGAGATCGCGGAGCACATGCGGCTGGTGGTGGCCGGGGAGCCGGTGGGCGACACCGACGCGTGAGATCCGGCGCCGCGTCAGTCCGGCCACACCCCCGTCTCCAGCAGGGTCTCGATCGCCGTCGTGTACGGCCCGATGTCCAGCCCCTGCTGTGCGAGCCAGGTGTCGGAGTAGTACTTGTCGAGGTACCGGTCCCCCGGGTCGCACAGCAGCGTCACCACGCTGCCCTGTCTGCCCTGCGCGACCATCTCGGCGGCGATCTTCAGGGCGCTCCACAGGCCGGTGCCGGTCGAGCCGCCCGCCTTGCGGCCGATGGCCCGCTCCAGGGCGCGGACGGCGGCCACGCTCGCCGCGTCCGGCACCTTCATCATGCGGTCGATCGCGCCCGGTACGAAGCTCGGTTCCATCCGGGGGCGGCCGATGCCCTCGATACGGGAGCCGGAGTCGCAGGTGACGCCGGAGGCGCCGGTGGTCCAGCCCTCGAAGAAGCAGGAGTTGTCGGGGTCGGCGACACAGATGCGGGTGTCGTACTGCATGTAGTGCACATAGCGGGCGATGGTCGCCGAGGTGCCGCCCGTGCCCGCGGTGGCGACGATCCAGGCGGGCTCGGGGTGGCGCTCCAGCTCCAGCTGGCGGAAGACGGACTCGGCGATGTTGTTGTTGCCGCGCCAGTCCGTGGCGCGTTCGGCGTAGGTGAACTGGTCCATGTAGTGGCCGCCGGTCTCCTCCGCGAGCCGGGCCGACTCCTCGTAGATCCCGCGCGCGTCGTCCACGAAGTGGCACCGGCCGCCGTGGAACTCGATCAGGCGGCACTTCTCGGCGCTGGTCGTGCGGGGCATCACCGCGATGAAGGGGACGCCGATCAGCTTCGCGAAGTACGCCTCGGAGACGGCCGTCGAGCCGCTGGACGCCTCGATCACCGGGCGGCCGGGCCGGATCCAGCCGTTGCACAGCCCGTACAGGAACAGGGAGCGGGCGAGGCGGTGTTTGAGGCTGCCGGTGGGATGGGTGGACTCGTCCTTGAGATAGAGGTCGATGCCCCAGGTCTCGGGGAGCGGGAAGCGGAGCAGATGGGTGTCGGCCGAGCGGTTGGCGTCGGCCTGGACCTTGCGGACGGCTTCTTTGAGCCAGGCGCGGTACGCGGGGTCGGTGCGGTCGATGTCGAGGGTCGCTCCGGGCCGGGTCTGCTGAGGGGTGCTCACGGCGGGCTCCTTACGCTGCGCGCCGACGCTCTCGCCGCGCGGGCCGCACCTCGATCATAAGCACGCCATCCAACGCTTCTCACCTGCATAAACGCATCTTTGAGCGGCTCAAAGCCAGGCCTGGGCAGGGGTGGGTGGCAGAGGTGGATGGCAGAGGTGAGTGGCAGAGGCGGGCGACGGACGGGTGCGGTGGTCCGGGGGCGCGTTCACACGCGTGCTCCGCGCGCCCGGCGTGAAGGGACCGCGCGTACTGGTGCGGGCGCGCGGGTGCGGGCACACTGCACCGCGCGGGGATCGGCTCGTACGACCGTACGGTTGATGGGGTGCGAGCCGTACGGTTCGGGCGGCCGAGGTGTACGGCGCCGGCCGCGCGGTTCCGGGTTTCGTGGACCGGGGTGGGATCACCCGGCACGCGCGGGCACCCGGCACGCGCGGGCACGCGGGTCGGGTCCGGCAGTGTGGCGAACGGCGGGGCGGGCAAGGGGGCAGGGCATGGCGGAGCCGGAGTTCACGGCGAGCGGCGTGCGGATAGGCAGGGGGCTGCGGTCGCTCACGCGGGCGGGGCAGGTCCGGATCAGCGGCGGCAGGCTGGTGCTGCTCACCAGCTACGGAAGCGAGATCGACAGCGCCCCGGTACGGGCGGTGCGGGCGTCGAAACCGTGGTTCGCGCCGGACGACCGGGCGCTCGCGGACCTCAACGGCACCCGGTATCTGCTCACCCTCGGCGAGGACGACCCGCCGCCGGGGCAGCCCGGACCACCGGCGGCCCGGCGGTTCATCGAGGCGGTGCGCCGGGCGTCGGGGCGCGCGGAGTGAGTCGAGTCGCCGCCGGTTCCGCCTGTCCCTCCTGATCTTCGTGTTCATGTGTTTCATCGAGGTCGTGCGCCGGGCGCACGGGGGGTGCGTGACGGCTCCCTCACCGCGAGTTGCGGTGCCGCACCCCGTGCGTCACGCTGGTCACACGTCACTCTGGGTTTACCGGCGACAACGCTGCGAACCAGCCCGCCGGGCACCACAGCCAGGCGGGCCGCCGCGTCTGCGGTGTCTTCCGCCCGGCCTCAACTCCGTGTTCTTCCGGGCCTCAATGTCGGGGAGTCGCAGCCGTGATCAGTCACCCCAGCAGACACTGCACGGTGGAGCTGCAAGCCCTGCCGTCGCGGATCGGACAGGTCCGCAGAATCGTTTCCGCACAATTGCGTCACTGGCATCTGGATCCGCTGATAGACCGTGCCTCGCTCGGTGTCACCGAGTTGCTGAGCAATGTCCACCGGCACGCCCAGCCCGACAAGACCTGCATCGTGGAGATCGAGCTGCTGCTCGACCGGCTGACGGTGTCGGTGCGCGACCACGACCCCCGGCTGCCCGAGCTGTCGGACGCGGATCCGCTGGCCACCTGCGGGCGCGGGCTCGCGATGGTGGCGGCCGTGAGCGAGAGCTGGGGCGCCCGGCCGGACGGCGACCGTGGCAAGGTCGTGTGGTTCATCCTGCCCGCACCCTCCCGCGCGGTCGCCAAGCCCGCGCAGCCCTCGCGCCGCCCGGTCGCCGAACCGGCACCGGTCTTCGCCGAGGTCGAACACGCCGGTCTCACCGCCGACGCCCGCAGGCCCGGACACGCTCCCGCCCGATCGGCCGTTCCCGGCTGACCAGGCGGTGACCGGGCCCAGGGACCTGTGCCGCCGGCCGCCGACCTG
>NZ_JBHYUG010000023.1:0-52294 GCF_042749375.1 Streptomyces sp. NPDC059477
GAGAACCCGGCCGTCGTCGAGGAGATCCTCTCCGCCCTCAAGTTCTGGCTGGACCTGGGCATCGACGGCTTCCGGCTCGACGCCGTCCCCTACCTGTTCGCGCAGGAGGGCACCAACTGCGAGAACCTGCCGCCCACCCATGACCTCCTCAAGCGGGTCCGCAAGGAGATCGACGCCCACTACCCGGACACGGTCCTGCTGGCCGAGGCCAACCAGTGGCCGGAGGACGTGGTCGACTACTTCGGCGACTTCGCCTCGGGTGGCGACGAATGCCACATGGCGTTCCACTTCCCCGTCATGCCCCGCATCTTCATGGCCGTCCGCCGGGAATCCCGCTACCCCGTCTCCGAGGTCCTGGCCAAGACCCCGGCGATCCCGTCGGGCTGCCAGTGGGGCGTCTTCCTGCGCAACCACGACGAACTCACCCTCGAAATGGTCACCGACGAGGAACGCGACTACATGTACGCGGAATACGCGAAGGACCCGCGTATGCGCGCCAACATCGGCATCCGCCGCCGACTCGCCCCCCTCCTCGACAACGACCGCAACCAGATCGAACTCTTCACCGCCCTCCTCCTCTCCCTCCCCGGCTCACCGATCCTCTACTACGGCGACGAGATCGGCATGGGCGACAACATCTGGCTCGGCGACCGCGACGCCGTCCGCACCCCCATGCAATGGACCCCCGACCGCAACGCCGGCTTCTCCTCCAGCGACCCCGGACGCCTCTTCCTCCCCACGATCATGGACCCCGTCTATGGCTACCAGGTCACCAACGTCGAGGCATCCATGTCCTCCCCCTCGTCGCTCCTGCACTGGACCCGCCGGATGATCGAGATCCGCAAACAGAACCCCGCCTTCGGCCTCGGCATCTACACCGAACTCCCCTCCACCAACCCCGCCGTCCTCGCCTTCACCCGGCAGTACGAGGACGATCTGGTGCTGTGCGTCAACAACTTCTCCCGGTTCGCCCAGCCCACCGAACTGGATCTGCGCCAGTTCGCGGGACGGCACCCGGTGGAGCTGATCGGCGGGGTGCGGTTCCCGGCCATCGGGGAGCTGCCGTACCTGCTGACCCTGGGCGGTCACGGCTTCTACTGGTTCCGGCTCCGCAAGGACGCCGCGTAGAACTCGCGGGCGGGGCGGTTTCCCCCACCCCGCCCCGGGCACGCATACGTAACACCCCCGCCCCGGGGAAAGGACGCCCGCCATGTCGGAAGCCGTCACCCGTGCCGCCGCCACCGGCCCTGGTCTTCTCCCCGCCCTGGACCCCCTGCTGCGGCCCTGGCTGCCACGGCAGCGCTGGTTCGCCGGCAAGGGCCGTCCCGTCACCGGCTTCTCGCTGGTGGCGGCCACCGAACTGCTCCCGTACACCGGCCGGATCGGCCTGTACCACCTCCTCGTACGGGCCCATCAGCCACCACGCGGCGACTGCTACCAGCTCCTCATAGGGGTGCGCGAGGCACTGCCGCCCCGGCTGGCGCCCGCGCTGATCGGCCAGGTGACCGAAGGTCCGCTCGCCGGACGCACGGTGTACGACGCCCTCCACGACCCCCGGCCCGCCGCACTGCTCCTGGAGGCCCTGCGCTCCCGGGCCCGCATCGGCGGGCAACTGCGTTTCGACCGCGCCCCGGACCGCGAGATCGGCCCCGACCTCACCCCCCGGATGCTCACCGCCGAGCAGTCCAATTCCTCCGTCGTCTTTGGAGATACGTTCATCCTCAAGCTGTTCCGCCGTATCTCGCCCGGCGTCAACCCCGATCTGGAACTCCCCCTGGCCCTGTCCGAGGAGGGCTGCGCACGCGTCCCCGCCCCCACGGCATGGATCCGGGCGGAGCTGGGCAGCGACCCGTACGTCCTGGGCGTCCTCCAGCCGTATCTGCGCGGCGCCATCGACGGCTGGGAACTGGCGCTGCGCGCTCTGGCCAAGGGCGAGGACTTCACCGCCGAGGCCCATGACCTGGGCCGGGCCACGGCCGAGGTGCACACCGCCCTCGCCCGCGCACTGCCCACGGTGACCATGGGCCGGGCCCAGCTGGAACCGCTGGTCGCGGGGATGCGGTCACGGCTGACGGCGGCCGTGCGGGCGGTACCGGCACTGCGCGGGTACGAGCCGAAGCTGCGGCGGGTCTTCGACGCGCTGGCCGGAGCGGACGGGGAGGGCCGGGAGCGGCGTGCTCAGCGCGTCCACGGGGACCTGCACCTCGGACAGTGCCTGCGCGCCCCCTCCGGCACCTGGTCGCTGATCGACTTCGAGGGCGAACCGGCCAAGTCGCTCACCGAACGCCGGCTGCCGCAGCCGGTGGTCCGGGACATCGCGGGCATGCTGCGGTCCTTCGACTACGCCGCCCACTCGGTCCGCCCCCCGCTGCCGGAGCGGGCGGCGGCGGCCTGGGCGGACACCTGCCGGGACGCCTACTGCTCAGGCTACACGGAGGTGACGGGCGACGATCCGCGCGGTGACGCCGTACTGCTGCGGGCGTACGAGACCGACAAGGCGGTGTACGAAGTGGTGTACGAGGCACGGCACCGCCCCGACTGGCTCGCCGTGCCCCTGGCGGCGATCGACCGCCTGGCCGACCCGTCCTGACGATCCCCACCCGCGCCCAGGAGGCTCCTCCGTGACCGCCCTCCCCCCGTCCAGCACCCCGAACCCGAAGGTCACCCCCGCCCTCGACGCCACCGACCGCGCCCGGCTGCTCTCCGGCACCCACCACGCGCCGCACTCCGTCCTGGGCGCGCACCCGGCCCCCGGCGGAGTGGTCTTCCGGGCGTTGCGCCCCTACGCGCTGGCGGTCACGGTGGTGGCGGGCGAGCTGCGCACCGCTCTCCACCACGACGGCGACGGTCTGTTCTCGGGCCTGCTGCCCCTGCGGGACGTACCGGGGTACCGCCTTCAGGTGACGTACGAGGGGACTGTGCTGGAGACGGAGGACCCGTACCGTTTCCTGCCCGCGCTCGGGGATGTCGATCTGCATCTGATCGGCGAGGGCCGCCATGAGCAGCTGTGGAAGGCGCTGGGCGCGGAGCCGATGACCCACCAGGGCGTGACCGGCACCCGTTTCGCGGTGTGGGCGCCGAACGCCCTGGGGGTGCGCGTGGCCGGGACCTTCAACCACTGGGACGGCACGGGCTTCCCCCTGCGGTCGCTGGGCGGCACCGGGGTGTGGGAGCTGTTCGTGCCGGGGATCGGCGTGGGCGAGCTGTACAAGTACGAGATCACCCGGGCGGACGGTTCGAAGACCCTGCGCGCGGACCCGCTGGCCCGCCGGACGGAGGTACCGCCGGACACGGCGTCGGTGGTGACGGCGTCGGCGTACGAGTGGGGTGACGCGCGGTGGATGGCCCGGCGGGGCGAGGTCCCGGTGCACGAGGCGCCCTTCTCGGTGTACGAGCTGCACCTGATGTCCTGGCGACCGGGCCTGACGTACCGTCAATTGGCCGAGCAACTCCCCGCGTATGTGAGTGACTTGGGCTTCACGCACGTGGAGCTGATGCCACTGGCCGAGCACCCGTTCGGTGGCTCCTGGGGGTATCAGGTCACCGGCTTCTACGCGCCCACGGCCCGCCTGGGCACCCCCGACGACTTCCGGTTCCTGGTGGACGCCCTGCACCGGGCGGGCATCGGGGTGATCATGGACTGGGTGCCGGCGCACTTCCCGAGGGACGACTGGGCACTGGCGGAGTTCGACGGGCGTCCGCTGTACGAGCACGGGGACCCCCTGCGGGCGGCGCATCCGGACTGGGGGACGCTGGAGTTCGACTACGGCCGCCGTGAGGTGCGCAACTTCCTGGTGGCGAACGCCGTGTACTGGTGCGAGGAGTTCCATGTCGACGGCCTGCGGGTGGACGCGGTCGCCTCGATGCTCTACCTGGACTATTCGCGCGAGCCGGGCCAGTGGACGCCGAACGAGCACGGTGGCCGGGAGAACCCGGACGCGGTGGCGTTCCTCCAGGAGATGAACGCGACGGTGTACCGCCGGACGCCGGGGGTGGTGACCATCGCCGAGGAGTCGACGTCCTGGGACGGCGTCACCCGGGCCACCCACCACGAGGGCCCGAGCGGCTTCGGCGGCCTGGGCTTCGGTCTGAAGTGGAACATGGGCTGGATGCACGACTCGCTGGCGTACCTGTCCCACGACCCCGTCCACCGCAGTCATCATCACCAGGAGATGACGTTCTCGATGGTGTACGCGTACAGCGAGAACTACGTCCTGCCGATCTCGCACGACGAGGTGGTGCACGGCAAGCGCTCCCTGGTGTCGAAGATGCCGGGCGACTGGTGGCAGCAGCGGGCCGACCTCCGGGCGTATCTGGCCTTCATGTGGGCCCACCCCGGCAAGCAACTCCTCTTCATGGGCCAGGAGTTCGCGCAGGGCGCGGAGTGGTCGGAGGCCCATGGCCCGGACTGGTGGCTCCTGGACCCGGCGTACGGGGCGGAGCCGGACCACCGGGGAGTACGGGACCTGGTACGCGACCTGAACACGGTCTACCGGGGTACGCCGGCCCTGTGGCAGCGCGACACCGACCCGGCCGGGTTCGAGTGGATCGCCGGGGACTCCGGGGACTCCGGGGACTCCGTGGACGACAACGTCTTCGCCTTCCTCCGCCGGGCCGCCGACGGGACACCCCTGCTGTCGGTCAGCAACTTCTCGCCGGTCGTCCGCGCCGACTACCGTCTGGGCGTCCCGGACGACGTCCCCGCCTGGCACGAGTCCCTCAACACGGACGCCGTACGGTACGGGGGCGGCGGGGTGGGCCGGCCGGACCCGGTCAAGCCGGAGGCGGTCGCCGCGCATGGCCGTCCGGCGAGCATCAGGGTGACGTTGCCGCCGCTGTCCACGGTGTGGCTGCGTCCGGCTTGATGTCAGGGGGTGGGACGTCCGGCGGGACGTCATGAGGTGAGACGTCCGGCGGGACGTCATGACGTGAGACGTCCGGCGGGAGGTCATGGGTCGAGCTGACGGAGACGGGGTGGTCTCAGCGCTCCGGGGCCGTCGTCCCGCGGACCCAGCGGTACACCAGCTCCGGCCGCCCCACCTGCCCGTACAGCGGGCTGCGGCCCGCCCACCCGGCCTCGACCAGATGCTCCAGGTAGCGCCGGGCCGTGATGCGCGAGATGCCGACCGCCTCGGCGACCCCGGCCGCGGTGAGGCCCTCGGCTCGGGTGCGCAGCGTGGCGGTGACCCGCTCCAGGGTCGGGCCGCTCAGGCCCTTGGGGAGGGCGGCGGGGCCGGGGGCGCGCAGGTTGGCGAGGGCGCGGTCGACCTCGTCCTGCCCGCTGGCCTCGCCCGCCGACGCGCGGAACTCGGCGTAACGGACGAGGCGGTCGCGCAGGGTGGCGAAGGTGAAGGGCTTGAGGACGTACTGCACGACACCCAGGGAGACTCCTTCGCGGACCACGGCCAGGTCGCGGGCGGACGTCACCGCTATCACGTCCGCGTGGTAGCCGGCCGCGCGCAGCGAGCGGGCCAGTTGCAGTCCGTGCACATCGGGCAGATGGAGGTCCAGGAGGAGCAGATCGACCGGGTCGCGCTCCAGCGCGCGCCGCGCCTCCGCGCCGGTGTGGGCCTTGCCGACGGCGGTGAAGCCGGGCACCCGGCCGACGTACATGACATGCGCGTCGGCGGCGACGGGGTCGTCCTCCACCACCAGGACGCGGATCGGCCGCTTCCCGCCCCGGTCCGCCCTGTCCGCGCCGGTCATGCCCGTCCTCCCGTCACTGCGTCCCGTGTCTCCGTCGCCGTCTCTGGCGCTGTCGCCGTCTCTGTCGCCGTCTCTGTCGCCGGTAGGGGCAGCCGTACCTCGAACCGTGCCCCGCCGTCCGGCGCCTGTGTCACCGTCAGTGTCCCCTCGTGGCGGTGGACGGCCTGGCGGACCAGGGCGAGGCCGAGCCCCCGGCCGCCCGGCCCGGCCGGTTTGGTGGAGTAGCCGCGCTGGAACACCAGGTCGGTGTGGGCGGGGTCGACGCCCGCCCCGGTGTCGGTCACCCGCAGCACGAGTTCCTCGCCGGTCTCCTCCTGGCGGGACTCCGTGTACGCGGCCACCGTCACCCGCGCCCCCACACTCCCCTGCGCCGCGTCCACGGCGTTGTCGATCAGGTTGCCCAGGATGGTCACCAGGTCCCGGGCGGGCAAGGCCCGTGGCAGCGGTCCGTCGTCCAGGCCGCCGCTCTCCCGGGAGACCTCCAGCTCCACGCCCCGCTCATTGGCCTGGGCGGTCTTGCCCAGCAGCAGCGCGGCGAGGACCGGTTCGCTGACCGCGGCCACCACCTGGTCGGTGAGCGCCTGGGCCAGCTCCAGCTCGGCGGTCGCGAAGGCGATGGCCTCGTCCGCGCGGCCCAGTTCGATGAGGGAGACGACGGTGTGCAGCCGGTTGGCCGCCTCGTGGGCCTGGGAGCGCAGGGCCTGGGTGAAGCCGCGCTCGGAGTCCAGCTCGCCCATCAGGGACTGGAGTTCCGTGACGTCCCGCAGGGTCACCACCGTGCCGCGCCGCTCACCGCCGGAGACCGGTGAGGTGTTGATGACGAGCACCCGGTCGGCGGTCAGCTGCACCTCGTCCACGCGCGGCTCGGAGGACAGCAGCGCCCCGGTGAGGGGGGCCGGGAGTCCGAGGTCGGCGACCGAGCGGCCCACCACCTCGCCGCTGACGCCGAGCAGCTCACGCCCGCCGTCGTTGATCAGCGCCACCCGGTACTGCCCGTCCAGCATCAGCAGTCCCTCGCGCACCGCGTGCAGGGCGGCCTGGTGGTAGTCGTGCATCCGGCTCAGCTCGGACGCGTTCATGCCGTGGGTGTGGCGGCGCAGCCGGGCGTTGATGACGTACGTGCCGACCGCGCCGAGGGCGAGCGCGCCGCCCGCGACCCCGATCAGGGCGGTGACCTGCTCCTGCACCCGGCGGCTGATCGCGTCGACCCGGATCCCGGCGCTGACCAGGCCGATGACCTTGCCGTCGACGGTGATCGGGGTGACCGCGCGGACGGACGGGCCGAGGGTGCCGGTGTAGGTCTCGGTGATGGACTCGCCCTTGAGGGCGGCGTCGATGTGGCCGAGGAACGGTTTGCCGATCTGGCTCTCGTCGGGGTGGGTCCAGCGGATGCCCTGCGGATCCATGATCGTCACGAAGTCGATGCCGGTGTCCTCCATGACCCGTACCGCGTAGGGCTGGAGCTGGGCGGTGGGGTCGCTGGTGTGGATCGCCTCGGCCACCGAGGGGGCGTCGGCCACCGCGCGGGCGACCGCCATCGCCTGCTGTCCGGCCGCGTCCTGGGCCTGGCTGCGGTCGCTGACGTAGGTGAAGAGCGCGTACCCGGCCACGAGCACGGCTATCAGCACCGCCTGCATGGCGAACAGCTGACCGGCCAGGCTCCTCGGCCTCAGGAAGGGGATACGCGGCATGACGTCAGTGTGCCTCGCGACTTAAGCGTGAACTAAATGAACGTAAGGGTGACCGGCCTCACACGCCGGGAGATAGTCACCGCAATCCTCAAAAACTCCCGGACGTGAGCCGCACTCCGGTGATGCCGACGACGACGTCAAGGAGGGCCGCCGTGAGCAGCCGCACGCCCGAAACGGCACCAGCCGCACCTGCCGCGCCCGCCGCGAAGCGGGACCGCACCCATTACCTCTACATCGCGGTGATCGCCGCGGTCGCGATCGGCATCGCCGTGGGTCTGATCGCCCCCGACTTCGCCATCGAGCTGAAGCCGATCGGAACAGGCTTCGTCAATCTGATCAAGATGATGATCTCGCCGATCATCTTCTGCACGATCGTGCTCGGCATCGGTTCGGTCCGTAAGGCCGCCAAGGTGGGCGCGGTCGGCGGTATCGCCCTGGTCTACTTCGTCGCGATGTCGCTGGTGGCGCTGGCCATCGGTCTGGTCGTCGGCAACATCCTGGAGCCGGGGACCGGCCTCGCGGTGACCGACGCGATCCGGGAGACCGGACAGGCCCAGGTGGACGCCGAGGCCAAGGACACCACCGAGTTCCTGCTCGGCATCATCCCGACCACGATCGTGTCCGCCTTCACCCAGGGCGAGGTGCTCCAGACGCTGCTGATCGCGCTGCTGGCCGGCTTCGCGCTCCAGTCGATGGGCAGCGCCGGACAGCCGATCCTGCGGGGCATCGAGCACATCCAGCGGCTGGTCTTCCGCATCCTCGCGATGATCATGTGGGCGGCCCCGATCGGCGCGTTCGGCGCGATCGCCGCCGTCACCGGTTCGGCGGGCGTGGACGCCCTCAAGAGCCTCGCGGTGCTGATGCTCGGCTTCTACGTGACCTGTTTCCTGTTCGTCTTCCTGGTGCTGGGTACGCTGCTGAAGCTGATCTCCGGGCTGAACGTCCTGTCGCTCTTCAAGTACCTGGGCCGGGAGTTCCTGCTGATCCTGTCGACGTCCTCGTCCGAGTCCGCGCTGCCGCGGCTCATCGCGAAGATGGAGCACCTGGGGGTCAGCAAGCCGGTGGTCGGCATCACCGTCCCGACCGGCTACTCCTTCAACCTCGACGGCACCATGATCTACATGACCATGGCGTCCCTGTTCATCGCCGACGCCATGGGTACGCCGATGTCGGTCGGTGAGCAGATCTCGCTGCTGCTGTTCCTGCTGGTCGCCTCGAAGGGTGCCGCCGGTGTCACTGGCGCGGGTCTGGCGACGCTGGCCGGTGGCCTCCAGTCGCACAAGCCGGCCCTGGTGGACGGCGTCGGCCTGATCGTCGGCATCGACCGCTTCATGAGCGAGGCCCGCGCCCTGACGAACTTCGCGGGCAACGCGGTGGCCACGGTGCTGATCGGCACCTGGACCAAGGAGATCGACAAGGAGCGGGTCAACCAGGTGCTCGCCGGTCAGCTGCCCTTCGACGAGAAGACGCTGCTGGACGACGGTCACGGCGGTCCCGCGCCCGCGCCCGAGTCCACGGGCGGTGCGGACGGGGTGCCCGTCCAGCCGCAGGACGGCAAGACGCTGACCAGGGCCTGACCAGACGTGGGGGGCGGGGCCTGCCAACCAGGCAGTACCGCTCCCCGCAGGGTGCCCGTTCCCGCCTGAACCGGGGCCGGACACCCGACCCGGGACCCCGGGCAAGCCGAGTTCTCCCCCCGCCTCGGCAGGCCCGGGGTCCTTGCCGTGCGCCGACGAGGGGGGGGCGGCGCTTGCCATGACGCCGACGTCAAGTCGTACGTTCATCGGTATGCGAATCGGCGAGCTGGCCGAGCGTGCGGGGACCACCACCCGGGCGCTCAGGTACTACGAGTCACGGGGGCTGCTGCCCGCGAGGCGGGACGCCCAGGGGCACCGCACCTACGACGAGCGGGATCTGAGACTGCTGCGGCAGATCCGGACGCTGAAGGACTTCGGGTTCGAGCTGGAGGAGACCCGGCCGTTCGTGGAGTGTCTGCGCGCCGGGCACCCGGAGGGCGATCTGTGCCCGGCCTCGCTCGTGGTCTACCGGCGCAAGCTGGACGAACTCGACGCGCTGATCGGCGAGCTGACCGCCGTACGGACGCAGGTCGGGGCGCAGTTGGCGCGGGCCGAGCGGGAGCGGGCGGAGCTGGCGGCCGAGGCGGAGGTTCCGGGCGGTCCGGAACCCGTGTGCGAACTGGGACGGGGAGGACGGCCATGAGCAGGGCGGCGGGCGTTGCCGAGGTGACCGACGCGGACTTCGCGGACGAGGTGATCGGGGCGGAATTGCCGGTGCTGGTGGAATTCACCGCCGACTGGTGTCCGCCGTGCCGACAGATGGCGCCCGTGCTCAGCGCGCTGGCGGTGGAGGAGGGCGCGCGGCTGAAGGTCGTACAGCTGGATGTGGACCACAATCCGGACACCACGAATCGGTATCAGGTGCTGTCCATGCCGACGTTCATGGTGTTCCGCGGTGGTGAGCCGGTGAAGGCGATGGTGGGGGCCAGGCCCAAGCGGCGGCTGCTGGAGGAGGTGGCGGAGGTGCTCTGGGCTGCCGCCCGGGGCTGAGGGAGGGCTTCTGGGCCCTGGTGCGCCTCTTCGCCTCTCGAACGCCTCCGCACCTCTCGAACAGAGAAATCCCCCGAGCCAATTGCGCTCGGGGGATTTCTCTGCGTATATTCAAGAGTTCGCGACTTCGGAAATAGAAGCGGCGAAAGCAAGTCACTGAGCACAGTATATCCGGGCGGGAGCGGAATTGTCAAACAGTGAATTTCCAGATGATGAGCCGGACGTCGAAATGCGGGACGAGCAGGAATTCATCGACGGCCTGTATGCCCGGGTCGACGTGCTGCGCGGAGCCACCGAGGCGTCGGTCACCGACGCGCTCGCCCGGGGCGACAAGCCCATGCAGGCCCGGCTGGAGCGGGACATCCAGGTCGCCGAGCACTCGGCGACGCTCGCCGCGCTGAACGCGGTGGACGGCTCGCTCTGTTTCGGCCGGATCGACCTCACCGATGGCGCCACCCACCACATCGGCCGGATCGGGCTGCGCGCCGACGACCCCCACCGCACCCCGATCCTGATCGACTGGCGGGCCGGGGTCGCACGCCCGTTCTATCTGGCCACCGGCCACACCCCGATGGGCCTGCGCAGACGCCGTCACCTCACCACCGACGGCCGCCGGGTCACCGCCCTGCACGACGAGATCCTCGACCTCGGCGACCGGGAGCGCACCGGCCACGAGGACCCGTCCGGGGACACCGTGCTGCTGGCCGCCCTGAACTCGGCGCGCACCGGCCGGATGGCCGACATCGTGCAGACCATCCAGGCCGAGCAGGACGAGATCATCCGCGCCCCGCACCGGGGTGTCCTGGTGGTCGAGGGCGGACCGGGCACCGGCAAGACGGCGGTGGCCCTGCACCGGGCCGCGTACCTCCTCTACGAGCACCGCGAACTGCTGGCCAAACGCGCGGTCCTGATCGTCGACCCCAACCCGGCCTTCCTGGGCTACATCGGCGAGGTGCTGCCCTCCCTGGGCGAGACGGGCGTGCTACTCGCGACGGTCGGCGAGCTGTTCCCCGGCGTGAGGGCGAGTGCGACCGACAGTCCCGAGGCCGCCGCGGTGAAGGGCGGCGCCGGGATGGCCGAGGTGCTGGCCGCCGTCGTACGGGACCGGCAGGCGCTGCCCGATCCGGTGATCGCGATCGAGCACGACCGCGAGATCCTGATGCTGGACGACGGGCTGGTCAATGTCGCCCGCGAGCGCACCCGCGCGGCCAAGCTGCCGCACAACGCCGCCCGGGAGCATTTCGAGGGCCACATCCTCAACACTCTGACCGAGCTGTACGCCGAGCGCATCGGCACCGACCCCTACGACGGTTCCAGCATGCTGGACGCCGCCGACCTGACCCAGATCCGGGACGACCTGGCCGAGAACGCCGAGGTCTGGTCGGCCATCGACCAGCTCTGGCCCCGGATCACCCCGCGCCGCCTGATCGCCGACTTCCTGGCGGCGCCGGAGGGATACGTCGGCGACACCGAGGCCGCCGCGATCCGCAGGCCGGTGACGCGGGCCTGGACCACGGCGGACGTGCCGCTCCTGGACGAGGCGGCGGAACTGCTGGGCGAGGACGACCGAGTGGCCCGGACCCGGGCGGAACGCGAACGGGAGACCCAGATCGCGTACGCGCAGGGTGTGCTGGACGTGTCGTACGCGTCGCGGACGTTCGAGTTCGAGGACAAGGAGGACAGCGACCCGGAGTCGTCCGAGGTCCTGTCGGCGCACGACATCATCGACGCGGAACGCTTCGCGGAGCGCCACGAGGAGGCGGACCACCGCAGCGCCGCCGAACGGGCGGCGGCGGACCGCACGTGGGCCTTCGGGCACATCATCGTGGACGAGGCGCAGGAACTGTCCCCGATGGCGTGGCGGCTGCTGATGCGGCGCAGCCCGACCCGCTCGATGACCCTGGTCGGCGACCCGGCCCAGACGGCGGACCCGGCGGGTGTCGGCTCGTGGGCGGACATCCTCACGCCGTATGTCGAGGACCGCTGGACCCACACCCGCCTGGGCGTCAACTACCGCACCCCCGCCGAGATCATGGACCTGGCGGCGGCCGTGGTCCGCGCGCAGCACCCGGACTTCGAGCCGCCGAGTTCCGTACGGTCCACGGGTGTACGTCCCTGGATCCGCGCGGTGGACGACGTACCGGGCGCGATCGCCGAGGCGGTGGAGGAGCTGACCCCCGAGGAGGGCCGCCTGGCCGTCATCGCCCCCCGCGGCCTGCACCGCCGACTCGCGGCACGGCTACCGGGCGTGACGGCGGGCGCGGAACCCGACCTGACCCACCGGATCGTCCTCCTGGACCCCCGCCAGGCGAAGGGCCTGGAGTTCGACTCGGTGCTGGTGGTGGAGCCGGGCGTGTACGGGGTGAGCGACCTGTATGTGGCGCTGACCCGGGCGACGCAGCGGTTGGGGGTGCTGCATTCGGGGGCGTTGCCCCCGGCGTTGAGGTGACGGCCGCCCCGTGACGGCCCGGCCCGCAGGCCCGGAGCCCTGCGGGCCACGACGCCCGCTCCGTCCGGACGCGTCACGGGGTGCCGTGCGAGCCGGCCAGGGCATGTCGCCGGTCTAGGTGGTCGCGTCCCGTCGGCACGGGATGCCGGTGCGCATGTTGGAAGATGCACCGGCGATGACGGAATCGAGCCGGTCCCGGGTGCGGGCGAGGTCCGCGATGTGCCGGTCGAGATGGTCGCGCTCCTCGGCCAGGCGCTGGAGCAGCTCGGGGGTGGCCTTGCCGTCGATGACGCAGGACGTCAGCTCGGCGATGGCCTTGCTGGACAGCCCGGCGGCGTACAGCTGACGGATCAGACGGATCCGGTCGACGGCGCCTTCCGGGTAGTGGCGCTGGCCGCTGCCGCTGCGCTCGGAGGTGAGGAGGTCCTGCTCCTCGTAGTAGCGCAGGGCCCGGGTGGTGACGCCGGTGCGGCGGGCGAGTTCCCCGATACGCATGTCGGGCCCCCTTCTCATGACCTGAGCAAGTCTCATGACCTGAGCAAGAGATCTCATGACCTGAGTCACAGACCCTTGCCCTTCACGTCAACGTGAGGTTCTAGCGTAGCTGACGTGCCCGGTACCGGGTGATTCATCCCTTCGATGAGCAAGCCCGGACGAAGCCCGCTCGCCTCACCTCACCTGACCGCTGAGCGCGGCCTCAACCTCAAGGCAGCCTGAACCTCGCGCCACACCTGAAAGGCATCGCATGACCACGTACCAGGCGACCGGTCTCACCGGTCCCGAGCCCACCCCGACCGTATCGGTCAAGCCTCTTGTGCTGCCCGACCCGCGGCGCGGTGAGGACCTGCACGTACGCGTCTCCGCCCCGGTCACCGGCACCGGTCTGCCCGTCGTGCTGTTCGCCCATGGGTTCGGCTCGGACCTGGACGGCTACGCGCCGCTGGTCGACCACTGGGCTTCCCGTGGCTTCGTGGTCGTCCGGGCCACCCACCTGGACTCCAAGCGGCTCGGCCTGGCCGCGGACGATCCCCGCAGGCCCCGGATGTGGCGCCAGCGGGTGCGCGACATGCGGCACATCCTGGACGAGCTGGGGACTCTGGAGGCGTCCGTGCCGGGCCTGGCCGACCGGGTCGACCACAGCCGTGTCGTCGCGGCCGGTCACTCCTTCGGCGGCCAGACCGCGGGCATCCTGGTGGGCCTGCGCGTCAAGGACCCGGACACCGGCACCGCCGAGGACCTCTCGGACCCCCGGGTCATGGCCAGCATCCAGCTGGCCACCGCCGGCAAGGGCGGCGACGAACTGACCCCCTTCGCCCACGAGAACCTTCCCTGGCTGCGCGACCAGGACTTCTCCCACATCACCGCCCCCGGACTCGTCGTCGCCGGCGACAGGGACGACCTCCCGCTCTCCACCCGGGGACCGGCCTGGACGACCGACCCCTACACCCTCAGCCACGGCAACAAGAGCCTTCTCACCGTCCACGGCGCCGAGCACTTCCTCGGCGGCATCTCCGGCTATCGGTCGGCGGAGACCACCGACGAGGATCCCGCCCGAGTCGCTCTCGTCCAACAGGTCACCCTCGCCTACCTGCGCCACATCACCGGAATCGACCACACCGACTGGGAGCGGGCCCAGAAGGTCCTCACCGACGGCCACCCGCTGGGACGACTCGAATCCAAGTAACCTCTGGGACCGCCGCACCTTGCCGTTCTCAGCTACGAGCGAGGCCTGACCCCCTTGACCGACATCGACGTCCTGCGCGGGTTCGCGACCGTACTCGGGATCGACCCCGTCGAGCTGGGCCTGACGCCCTCCGTTCCCGCATCGGCGCCTGCGGAGAGTGCGGGCGGCCGGTCCGGGGCCGTGGGACCATGGCCGCGCCGGACTTCCCCCGACCTGCGCCCAGCGGAACGAGAAGGAGACGACCCCGTGAGGCGACGACGCCTGCTGGGTGGCCTGGCGGTCACGGCCGCCGCCGCAGCCGGAATTCCCCTCCCCTCCGGAGGCCCTCCGCCTGAGACCGACGCCGCCGCCGGCGACGCCCTGGTGGCCGGACTCCGTGACGCCATGCTGGGCATCGGCACCCGCCCGCCTGGTACGGAACTCCCGGACACGCTCGTGAAGCGGGCGCTCTCGGCGTTCCACGCCTGCGACTACACCGCGCTGGCGGTCCTGCTCCCGGCCGCCATCCGCACCGGCCATGCCGACGGCACCGACACCAGTCTCGCCCGCGCCTACGTCCTCGCCACCCGGATGCTCGTGAAGCTGGACGAGCATCAGTTGGGGTGGATGGCCGCCGACCGCGCCCGCCAGTACGCGGGCTCGACGGGCGACCCGATGCAGTCGGCGGAGGCCGCCCGGCAGCTCGCCGTGCTGGCACGCCGCGCCGGTTGGCACGACCAGGCGCTGTCCATCGCACTGGCCGCCGCCGCCGACCCCGCGCTTCGCACAGCCGGCCCGGACGGCGCGGCCCAACGCGGCCTCCTCGTCCAGTCCGCCGCCTACACCGCCGCCCGCGCCGGCGACGCCGACGGGATGCGGGAGCTGACCGGCGAGGCCGTGGCCATCGCCACCGCCCTGCGCGGCACCACCCGGCTCCGCCAGCACGGCGGCTTCTCCCCCGCCACCGTCCAACTCCACCTCGTCTCTGCCGAGAACTCCGCGGGCGACCCCAGCCGCGCCCTGACGGCCGCCAAGGCCCTGAACCCCGGGCAGCTTCCGACGGTGGAGCGGCAGGCCCGCTACTACAGCGACGTGGCCACCGCCTACGCGGCATCGGGACGGCGGGACGACTGCGTGCGCGCCCTGCTGGCCGCCGAACGCATGGCCCCGCAGGAGACCCACACCCGGCCCGCCGTGCGCGCCATGGTCCAGGGCCTGCTCGTCTCGGGCCGGACCACCACCGAGCTACGGAGCTTGGCCGCCCGCTCCAGCCTCACCTTCTGACCGGTCCATGCCCGAGCGGAGACCCGCACCACGACCAGCGTCGTGTCCAGGGGCCACAATCTTCGGCGCAGCGGAGAGGGCGGCATGTTCGACACCTGCACCAGCAGCTTCGACGCGGTGTGGGAGATCGCGACCCCGACAAAAGAAGGGTGACCATGGCACGAACCGAGTACTACGACGACCCAGCCGCACCGGAGCCGAACAGTCTGGTGGTCGCCGCGTCCGCCGTGGTCACCGACGACGAAGGCCGCGTGCTCCTTCAGCGCCGCCGGGACAACGATCTCTGGGCACTACCGGGCGGCGGCCTGGAGATGACCGACTCCCTGCCGGGAACGGCCGTCCGGGAGGTGAAGGAGGAAACGGGTCTGGACGTGGAGATCACCGGCCTCGTGGGCACCTACACCGACCCTCGCCATGTCATCGCCTACTCGGACGGTGAAGTGCGCCGACAGTTCAACGTCTGCTTCACCGCCCGCGTGACCGGCGGCCGACTCGCGATCTCGGACGAGTCCACGGAGCTGCGGTTCGTCCAGCCGTCGGAGATCGATCAACTGCCGATGCACCACACTCAGCGGCTCCGGATCCGTCACTTCCTGGAGCAGCGTGAGCGGCCTTATCTCGGCTGACCTCGCGGGTCGCGGTGGCGGCGAACCTGCGCTGGGCTCCAGGCTCTTAGGGCATCACCGCACGCGCAATCAATGTGCCGATGTGCCCTTGGGTCGGAGCCTCCCATACTCGCACTTCGGCTTCCCGGAATCCGGCTTTGGTCAGGAGGCTCACCCATCTCCGGGGGGTGTAGCTGTACCGGTACGCATACATGGCTTTGGCCGCGAATCCGCCCTTGTACATTCCCTGCGGTCCATACGCCCCGGGGATGGCCGGCGGGTGGGAGAATGCGAGCACTCCGCCCGGATTCAATCGGGAAATGATCAAGGGAAGTAGCTTTGCCGGGTCAGTGAACCACACAGCCCCAAAGATCGAATAAACGGCGTCGTAGGACTCGTGACTGGTCCTCAGATGATCCAGCACTTCGGCGCAGATGAACTGCGCTCCAAGAGGGCCCCACCGTTTCGTGGTGTTGCCGGTCATGACAGGAGAAAGATCCAACCCCGTCGCCTTCACGCCTTGTTGTGCTAGGTAGGCAAGTGCCCGCCCTGTGCCGCACCCGATTTCCAGTACGGTTTCCGGGTCTCCCAGCAGTTCGGGACCGGGCCCATGTCCGGCGTACTGCGTCCAACAAAACACGGGCTCGGATTCGAACACCTTGTCCTTGGTGCTCTCTGCGTAGGTGTCCCAGAGTTCGCGTTCACTGTCGATATCGTGTCGGGCTGGCAACGAAGCGTCCTTCTGATGGGTGAGGTTTGGCAATACTGCGGCCCCCGTCCTCGAATGCGTCGGGAGAGGACGGGGGCTGTGACCGTACCGCCGGTTCAGTGGCTGTCGGGGACCTTGTCGTTGCACGGTGAGCAGTCGGAGGCGTCCGTCTCCCACAGTTCGTCGTCGACAGCGAACCCGTTCGCGCGCATCAGCCGGGCCGTACGCTCCACGACCCCGTCACGACGCCGCTCGATCAACGGCGCGTGGTGCTTGTATCGGCCGTTGTTGTGGGCGTCGCACAGGGCGAAGTAGAGGGGGGTGTCGAGGATGAGCTGGTGAACACCGATGTCCACGGTGTACCCGACGCCCATATCCGTACCGGGGTTCTCCATGGCGGTGACGACATAGGCAATGCCCTGCCCGAGGATGCGTTCCGCCAGGCTGCGCACAGCCACGCTGTCCCGGAGGAGGAGGCGAACCTCCCGTTCCCACAGGTCGGCCACGCCCACATCGGCCACGAGGTGCGGAACGCGCTCTTCCAGCGCGTTCAGAATCGTACGCGGGTCACGGGTCCGCGTCTGGACTGCTGTGTTCATCCTGCGCATCCTCCTGCTGGCGGAGTGGTGCATTGCGGTTCGTCGCACACCATCCTCTGTCCAGGGTGGAACTCCTTCTAGTTTCTTTCCTGTTGCGGCAAGAATCCGTCTCGGATGCGCTCCACCAGAGTTCTCATCTCGTCCCCGTATACGGCGACCGCAGCGAATCTGTCGAATGTGTCGGCGTACAGCTGTACATCTCTCGGATCACGAGTGGTGACCTCCGAGTGGAATGTCTCCACGATCACGAGACGATCGTCATGGAGGCTGAAGCACGTCATCGGGAAGTCCGGCTTCCTCCCTGCCTGGGGCACGATGCCGAGACGGATTCCAGTCAGCCGGGACAGGGACAGGAGCCGATCGAGCTGTAGTGCCATGACTACCGGATCGCCGATCTGCCAGCGCAGTACGTGTTCACAGATCAGGAAGTGAAAGGTACGCCCAGGGGTGTGCAGCACGGCCTGGCGCTCCAACCGGGCGGCGACTGTCTTCGTGTGTGTCTCCTCCGGCAGCGCTGGAGGCAGGCTGAATACTGCCGACGCGTACTCCGGGGTCTGGAGCAGACCGGGAATGAGCTGTCCCTGAAACAGTCTGAGTCTCTGGGTGCCGGCCTCGATGGCCCGGATGGTCCTCTGGTGCTTCCATGGGCCCATGCGTCGCAGGACACGCCATGCGGTCTCTTCTGTGGCCGCCGCCCGAGCAGCGGTGAGGAATTGTTCCTTGGCGTCATCGGAGACACCGAGGGCCGTCAAGATCAGGTCAACATCCTGGACTGTTGGCCGGACCTTGCCGTTCTCGATCTTTGAGAGCTTGCCCGCCGACATGGAAGCCCTACGGGCCACCACGTCCCCCGTCCGTCCGGACGCGTGACGCAGTGCCCGCAGAGCAGTGCCGATTGAGTCGGTCAGCGGTGTCGCTCCCAGTACGCGGCGAACGGCACGGCGGCGGTCAGGGCCCGGTCGCGGTACCCCCGGTACTCCGTGAGCCTGTCCGGCGACAGCAGTTCACCACCGACGAACGCGCCCGCCTCCGTGTAGTGCATCCGGTACACGTCCCGGTCGTCGAAGAGCCAGAAGTCGTGGTCGGCCAGGCCCGCGACCGCCTGCTCGGTCAGGTCGATGATGCCGATGTCCTCCCCGGCCTTGATGTTGCCGGGGTAAGCGGACAGCTCGTACCGAAGGTAGTCCGTGAGCGGCGATCTGAGCACATGAACCCGGGAGACCCGCTTGCCCTTGTCGGTCATCGACCGCACCCAAGGGTTGTCCGCCCACTCCGGGCCCATGTCCGCACCGGCCAGGAACCGCGCGATCTCCTCGCGCTCCTCCTCGATGTCGTACACGTCCAGCGTCTCCAGCCGGAACGCGGTCCGTTCGAAGGTCTCGAAGAGACGGCCAAACTCCTCACCCACGAGCACGGAAGTACTCCTCAAGCACTGCGGCGGGGACGATCACTGCGGCTTCACCGTCGGGCAGCGCCAACTGTGCCAGCCGCCCGGGATCCGTCTCGATGTACCCCTGGACCACGTAGTTCTCCCGATCCTCCGTGCCCCACAGGGTTGGGCAGGTGCCGTTCTTGCAGTCCGGGTCTCCGGAGAGCTTCCGTAACGCTCCGCCCATGGCTTCCCCTTGGTCGTCGGTCGTCGGTCACGCTTTGTACCGATGCTCTCGACCCCTCGGATCACGGTCAAGATCCTGAGCTTTCCAGAACGGGAAAGCGGCCCAGGTATCCCAGAACGCCGGAACCCCGCCCGGCTTTGCGTGACCGGACGGGGCTCAAGGGAAACAGACGTACTCAGCCGACATCGGCACTGCGGGCCAACGCCACCAGTCCGGCGAACGCTCCAGGGGTGAGCATGAGGACCGGGCCGTCAGCGCGCTTACTGTCCCGGACGGGGACAACGCCGGTAGCGGCCACGTTCTCGGGGGCCCACTCGACGCACTGACCACCGTTGTTGCTGTAGGAGGACTTGATCCAGTTGCGGGGTTCGGTCGTGCTCGTCACGGGGTGCCCTTTCGTACCTCATTGATCATGGCCACGGACTCCGCCTGCGGAAGCGCGTATTTCTGCAACTGATGGTAGGCCGTCAACGTAGGCACCACAGAACTCGCTTCACGTTCGAGATGCCCCCGAGCCGCAGATTCCGCATAGAACAGGAGCGAACGGTCAGCCAGCGTCAGCAAGGTTATCGGCAGGTCGAACGGACGGCGTTCCCCCATGCTGAAGGGGGCGATCTGAAGCATCGTGTTCGGCTGCTCCGCGAACTCAAGCAACCGGTCGTACTGCGCGCGCATCACTTCGCGTCCCCCGACGAACCTGCGAATGCAGCCTTCGTCCAGCACCACGTAGATCAGCGGTGGAGGTGTCCGGACCAGCGCTGCTTGCCGCGTCACGATCAGATCGGTTCGCTCCCGCGCCTGGTCCTCCGTGATCGCTCCCCGCTCGACGTACGAGTCCGCCAGCACTACCGCGTACTCGGCCGTCTGTAGCAGACCCGGGATGACACCCACCTCGTACAGTCGGATTTCCACGGCCCGGCCCTCGTACGCGATGAACCCCGGAAAGCCTTCCAGCAGCGCGCCGTACTTCATCCCCAGCCACTCGCGCTCGAAGGACTCATCGGTCCCCGCAAGCTCCAGTACGGCATCAACGGCGCGACAGAACCGCAAAGTCGCATCCTTCAGAGCAGTTTCGACGTGCGAGATCTGCGTAGGCGAATAGTCCATTCGGGCGGCTAACTCACGCTGCTTCCAGCCACGTTTCTCTCGTTCACGGCGGAGACGCGCCCCCATTGCCTCCCGTGGACCATCGTCCGGGTTCAGCTCTTTCAGATTTGCCATGGGCATGCCCTCAACTTTGTTTGCCAGTTCACATAGTTGAACTACCCCTGACTCTACGCCACGCTGACTGCTCCTGGTAGTGGAGTCACTACGGAGAGGAGTGGTCCGCGTGGGAATCGGCAACGTGGGCGAAGTGGGCACCCTGCCAAGGGTGTTGAGCCTGTGGGTACGGGACGCGGTGAAGCGTGTGCGTCTGGTCTTCGGTCGGCGGTCGCGGTCGTTGCCGCCACCGCTCGGAGCAGCTTCCCCCGACGCGTCAGACGCCGGTACGGCCGCGCCAATCCGTCCATACCTCCCGGTGCCCGAGGCCGCCCAGGAGCGGGAGCGGCAGCGGATCCGGGACTGGCAGGAACAGGAGCGGCAGCGCTTGCGCGGGCTGGGGCTTGTCCTGGCGCATCAGCGGCGGGCGACTGACGGGCCGGCCGGTCCCGCGTGCGGGGACGTGTCCACGCCCCGGGCGATGCCGGGAGGTGGGGTGTGGTCTCGCTGATCAAACAACCCCGGCCCCGGCCCCAGGTCTGTGGCGCCACCGCGCTGACACCGGTCGGTCTGATCGCGGCCATGTTCGCGTCGGTCCACGACTCCAGCGCCCCCGGCAACGTACGACCGGTGCTCCGCTGCCTGCTCCAGGAACACTCCGTCGGACGCCACCACGACCTCGTATGGGAGCTGGAAGACGCCAGCGAGGGTGAGGTGTGGGCCCAGTGGACGGACGGCCGGCGCCCCGACGCCTTCCGGGTCGTCCCCGACTGCAACACCCTGTCCGGGCCGACCCCCCAGGACGAGGCGTGCATCCTGTACGCCGGTCACCCCGGCTGCCACACCTGGCAGTACACCGACCCCGAACACGAAGCCATCGAAAACAGCCCGGAACTCCAGCGGGCCCTCTCCCACATCCTCAAGGCTGTCATCCAGCGCACCCCTGACGGCGAGGCCACCCGATGAACGCCGGTACCCCGCCCGCCCCGGGCACCTCCCACCTGACCATCGAGACGTACCGGGTCCGGCCCGACGGCGAGCGCGTGGACCGTACCCGCACACGCGTCTACCGGCCCGGACCCGGCCCCCTCACCCTCGCCGACACCCTCCGCTGGCCCCCCTGCAACTGCCCCCGCTGCCGCACCGGCCACCCACCAGCCGGAGCCTGGTAGCCGCCCAAGGCCGCCGCCCGTGTGCGTCACGAAGCCACTGCGGGTGCGTGTCGCACAGGCCGCTCGTAGGCTCGCAGTACGGGTGAGCCGAACCCGGCGATCAGTACGGATCGCACGAAGGGGGCGGAGAGCGGAGCGGGACCGATGGCTCAGGACCAGGTCAGCCGCAATCTCAAGGGCATGGACGACCTCGATTTCACCGGATGGAACACGGCCGACTGGGACGGTGTGTTTGCCCACCACCACACCGACGATGTCCTGGTCGACTGGAAGGGCCAGCCACCGACCCACGGAGTCCAGGAGCACATCGACGCCATGAAGGCCTACGTCGAATCGGCCGGTGGCACGCCCACACAGATCACCTCGCATCCCATTGCCTTCGGGTCGGGTGAGTGGACCTGTGTCATCGGCGAGTTCGAGGGTGGCGGTCGCATGGTCACCGTCGCGAAGTGGCACGACGGTGCGATTGCCGAGGAGTACATCTGGGCCTAGCCCACATCGAAGACGGGCGAGGTGGACCTGTCGCTGGTCAGCGTCCATTGCCTCCGCTCCGTCACCATGCGCGCCCATCACGACACGGTCGGTATCCATCACCCGAGCCAGGGCGTCCTCATCGCCTGGCCGCAGGCTGCCACCGGGTAGGTCACAGGGAGCCGCCTCGAAGAACCACGCGGACGCGACGCCCACGCGAGCAGACACGGCGTCAACGCGGATCCCGAACACGGCGGGCCATCCCGCAAGGTCCGTAATCCCGCACATGCCAGCGACGGGTGCCGCGTTCGGGCGACCTCCCAGCACGCCGCGTTGACCGCCCCGGCGGGCGGAGCCCCCTCGCCCTCCGGGCTCCGCCCGTCCACCACCCCCGCAGGCCCCGCAAGCCTTCACCGCACGCGCATTGACCGCACCCGACCGCCCCTCTTACCTTCACCGGGCAGTCGTCTCCCTGCCGGACCCCACCCCCACAGTGTTCCGCTGGAGGTCATGCCCGTGCGCCCCACCGCCGTTCTGCTCACCGCCGCCCTCACCCTGACCGCCGCCTCCCTCACCGCCTGCGGGGGAGGTTCGGGCAGTGATCCCGACACCCTGAAGGTCTCCTTCAAGCAGTCCACGGACAACTCCATGAAGGTGATGGACACTCACCTCGCCGGCATCAAGGAACAGTTCGAGAAGGAGTACCCGGGGAAGAAGGTCGAGTTCGTGCCGATCAAGGCGGCGGACTCCGAGTACTACACCAAGCTCCAGCAGATGCTCCGCTCCCCGAAGACCGCCCCCGACCTGGTCTACGAGGACACCTTCCTGATCAACTCGGACATCACCAGCGGCTATCTCACCCCCCTCGATCCCTATCTGGAGAAGTGGGCGGACTGGGACCAGTTCATCGACACGGCGAAGGCCGCCGCCCGGGGCGAGGACGGCAAGACGTACGGCGTCCCGGACGGCACCGACACCCGGGGGCTCTGGTACGACAAGGCAATCTTCGCCAAGGCCGGGCTCCCCGCCGACTGGCAGCCGAGGACCTGGGACGACGTGCTGTCCGCCGCCCGCACCATAAAGGACAAGGTGCCGGGCGTCACCCCGCTCAACGTCTACACCGGCAAGCCCGCCGGTGAGGCCGCCACCATGCAGACCTTCGAGATGCTGCTCTACGGCACAGGTACAAGCACAGGCACAGGCACAGGCACAAGCACAGGCGCAGGCCGAGACGGGGGCGACGACCCGCTGTACGACAAAGACAGCAAGAAATGGGTCGCCGGGAGTCAGGGTTTCAAGGACGCCCTCGGCTTCGTGGAGACCGTCTACGAGGAGGGGCTGGGCCCCGACGTCTCCGACGCCCTCGACCCCAACTTCGGTACCCGCGTGCGCGGCGAGCTGCTGCCCGAGGGCAAGCTCGGCATCGCCCTCGACGGGTCCTGGCTGCCGCAGGACTGGCTGCCCGGCAGCGGGCACGAATGGCCCGAGTGGTCCGAGAAACTGGGGCTCGCCGCGATGCCGACCCAGCACGGGCAGGCACCCGGCAAGGTGAGCATGTCCGGTGGCTGGACCTGGTCCATTCCGGCCGAGGCGGCCAACCCCGACCTCGCCTTCGACTTCATCAGGACGATGCAGACCAAGGCGAACGCCCAGCAGTGGTACATCGCCAACTCCGGGATCGCCGTCCGCGAGGACGTGGCCGCCGATCCCGCGTACGTCGCCGCGCAGCCCGGCATCGAGTTCTTCACCGAACTGGTCTCCGCGACCCACTACCGGCCGGCCTACCCGGCGTACCCGAGGGTGTCCGTGGCGATCCAGGAGGCCATGGAGGGGGTCACCACCGGTGATCTGTCCGTCGCGGAGGCCGCGCGCGGCTACGACGACACCCTCAAGGACGTCACCGACAACCAAGTGATCGAGAAGTAGCGTCGTGACCAGTGCCTCCCTCGACGGGTCCTCCGCGCCCGACGGCGGCCCGATCCTCAAGACCCCGCCGCCGGTGTACGAGATCCCCGCGCCCCCTCCCGCGCCGCCGCGCCGCCGGGCCCGTACCGTCTCCCGCTTCCTGCCCCTCTCCCCCGCACTGCTCCTGCTGGTCCTCTTCCTCGCCGCGCCGATCGGCTACTGCGGCTACCTCGCCTTCACCGACCTCCAGCTCACCGGACAGGCGGAGTCGTCGTTCATCGGGCTGGAGAACTTCCGTACGGCGTTCCAGGACGAGGCGTTCCTGAACGCCGTCTGGCTGACCCTCGTCTTCACCGTGCTGTCGTCGCTGATCGGGCAGAACACCCTGGGGCTGTCGCTGGCCCTGCTGATGCGGCGGGCGTCGAAGCCGGTCCGTACGCTCGTCGGCGGCATCGTCGTCACGGCGTGGGTGCTGCCGGAGGTCGTCGCCGGGTTTCTCCTGTACGCGTTCTTCCGCCGGGAAGGGACCCTCAACGCCGTACTCGATCTTCTCCAGCTGCCGTCCCAGAACTGGCTGTTCACGCTGCCGATCCTGGCCGTGTCCTTCGCCAATGTGTGGCGTGGCACGGCGTTCTCGATGCTCGTCTACTCCGCCGCGCTCAACGAGATCCCCCAGGAGATCACCGAGGCCGCCGAGATGGACGGGGCCGGTGGCCTGCGGCGGCTGTGGCACATCACCCTGCCGATGATCCGCCGCTCGATCGGCACCAATCTGATGCTCAACACCCTCCAGACGCTGTCCGTCTTCGGGCTGATCTGGGTGATGACCCGGGGCGGGCCGGGCGGCAAGAGCCAGACCCTGCCGCTCTTCATGTACGAACAGGCCTTCCAGAACAGCATGATCGGGTACGGCACGGCGGTGGCCCTGCTGCTGCTCCTGGTCGGCTCGCTGTTCTCGGTCATCTACATGCGGCTGCTGCGGATGGAGGTGTGAGGGGCATGGCACGTGAGCGAATCTCCCGTCGGCTCGCCGCCGACGCCGGGCTCCTGGTGGCCGCCGCCGCGTTCGTGCTGCCGCTGGCCTGGGTGGTGCTGTCGGCGGTCGATCCGCACGCCGACCTGCGGGTCAAGGCGCCGGACGGTCTCACCTTCGGCAACTTCGACGCCGTACTGACCCCGGACATCACCTTCCGGCCGCTGCTCAACAGCCTGATCCTGTGTGGCGGCGCGACCCTGCTGACCGTGGTGTGCGCGGCGCTGGCCGCGTACCCGCTGTCCCGGTTCCGGTCCCGTCTCAACCGGCCGTTCCTGCTGACCATCCTGTTCGCGACGAGTCTGCCGATCACCGCGATCATGGTGCCGGTCTACGCACTGTTCGTGCGGGTCGATCTGATCGACACGATGCAGGGCACGATCTTCTTCTTCGCCGCGTCCCAACTGCCGTTCGCCATCTGGCTGATGAAGAACTTCATGGACGGGGTGCCGAAGGAACTGGAGGAGGCGGCCTGGACGGACGGCGCGTCCTCGCTCCAGTCCCTGGTGCGGATCGTGCTGCCGCTGATGGGACCGGGCGTGTCCGTGGTGACCGTCTTCGCCTTCGTGATGATGTGGGGGAACTTCTTCGTCCCGTTCATGCTGCTGCTCACCCCGGACCAGCTCCCGGCCGCCGTCAGCATCAACGAGTTCTTCGGCAACCGGGGCATGGTGGCGTACGGGCAGCTCGCCGCGTTCTCGATCATCTACTCGACGCCGGTGATCCTGCTGTATGTGCTGGTGGCGCGCAGGTTGGGGGGTGGGTTCGCGCTGGGTGGGGCCGTGAAGGGGTAAGGGGTACGGGGTACGGGGTCTAGAACACCGACTCCGCCTCGTCCATCCGGTCCTTCGGGACCGTCTTCAGTTCGGTGACCGCCTCGGCCAGCGGGACCATCACGATGTCCGTGCCGCGCAGGGCGGTCATCCGGCCGAACTCGCCCCGGTGGGCGGCTTCCACGGCGTGCCAGCCGAAGCGGGTGGCGAGGACCCTGTCGTACGCCGTCGGCGTGCCGCCGCGCTGGACATGGCCGAGGATGACCGGCTTGGCCTCCTTGCCGAGACGGCGTTCCAGTTCGAAGGCGAGGGCCGTGCCGATGCCCTGGAAGCGCTCATGGCCGAACTGGTCGATCTCGCCCTTGTCGTAGTCCATGGTGCCCTGCGCGGGGTGGGCGCCCTCGGCCACGCAGACGACGGCGAACTTCTTGCCGCGCGCGAACCGCTCCTCGATCATCTTGGCGATCTCGGCCGGGTCGAAGGGCCGCTCGGGCAGGCAGATGCCGTGCGCTCCGGCGGACATGCCGGACTCCAGGGCGATCCAGCCCGCGTGCCGGCCCATGACCTCGACGACCATCACGCGCTGGTGGGACTCGGCGGTGGTCTTCAGCCGGTCCATCGCCTCGGTGGCGACGCCGACGGCGGTGTCGAAGCCGAAGGTGCGGTCCGTGGAGGAGATGTCGTTGTCGATGGTCTTGGGGACGCCCACGACCGGCAGCCCGGCGTCGGACAGCATCCGGGCGGCCGTCAGGGTGCCCTCGCCGCCGATCGGGATGAGGGCGTCGATGCCGAAGTCACGGATCATGTCCGAGGCGTTCTCGCACGCCTCGCGCAGCCGGTCGCGCTCCAGCCGGGAGGAGCCGAGGATGGTGCCGCCCCGGGCGAGGATGCCGCTGACCGCGTTGAGGTCCAGGGCGCGGTAGCGGCCGTCGAGGAGACCCGCGTACCCGTCCTCGAAGCCGATCACCTCGTCGCCGTACTGGGCCACGGCCCGGTGCACGACCGACCGGATCACTGCGTTCAGGCCGGGGCAGTCGCCACCTGCGGTGAGAACTCCGATACGCATCGTGCTGTGTCTCCTGCTCGCTGTTGAGACCGGTGAGCCGCCTTCGATTCTTCCACGTCCCCGGGGTGGGTGTCGTACACCACCACAGACGGGCGCCTTAGCCATCTGCGAGAGTACTGTCAAGAGGATTCACTCGATGGATCTCGATAGATCAAAGATCTCAATAGATCAATAGATCAAGAGATCAAGAGGACTACCGGATGGACCGGACAGGCCGGACAGAACAGGCCGGACAGAGAGGAACAGCGCACGTGACGCGCAGCGTGTACGTGACCGGGATCGACCGCGGGGACGGCCGGCAGGTCGTCGAACTGGGGGTCATGGAGCTGCTGACCCGGCAGGTCGACCGGGTGGGGGTGTTCCGTCCGCTGGTGCACGACGGCCCCGACCGGCTCTTCGAGCTGCTGCGCGCCCGCTACCGGCTGGCGCAGGACCCGGCGACGGTCTACGGCGTGGACTACCACGAGGCGTCCGCCCTCCAGGCCGAGCGCGGCACCGACGAACTCGTCTCCACCCTGGTCGACCGCTTCCACCTGGTGACCCGGGACTACGACGTCGTCCTGGTCCTCGGCTCCGACTACGCCGGCACCCAGCTCCCCGACGAGCTGTCCCTCAACGCCCGGCTGGCCAACGAGTTCGGGGCGTCGGTGATCCCGGTGGTGGGCGGTCGTCAGCAGAGTGCCGAGTCGGTCCTCGCCGAGACCCGCAACGCGTATCGCGCCTACGACGGGCTGGGCTGCGACGTACTGGCCATGGTCACCAACCGGGTGGCCCGCGAGGACCGCGACGAGATCGCCGAGCGGCTCGCCGGCCGGCTCCCGGTGCCCTGTTACGTGCTGCCCGACGACCCCGCGCTGGCCGCGCCCACGGTCTCCCAGATCGCCCACACCCTCGGCGCGCGGGTGCTCCTCGGCGATGAGTCGGGGCTGGCCCGGGACGCGCTGAACTTCGTGTTCGGCGGTGCGATGCTGCCGAACTTCCTGGCCGCCCTGACCCCGGGTTCGCTGGTGGTCACCCCCGGCGACCGGGCCGACCTGGTGATCGGGGCGCTGGCCGCGCACAGCGCCGGGACCCCGCCGATAGCGGGGGTGCTGCTCACCCTGAACGAGGTGCCGCGCGAGGAGATCCTCACCCTCGCCGCCCGGCTCGCCCCGGGCACCCCGGTGCTGTCGGTGCCCGGCACCAGCTTCCCGACCGCCGAACAGCTCTTCTCCCTGGAGGGCAAGCTCAACGCGGCCACCCCGCGCAAGGCGGAGACCGCGCTCGGCCTGTTCGAGCGGTACATCGACACCGGCGATCTGCTGGGGCGGGTCAGCGCGCCGAGCAGCGACCGGGTCACGCCGATGATGTTCGAGCACAAGCTGCTGGAACAGGCGCGCGCCGACCGGCGCCGGGTGGTGCTCCCGGAGGGCACCGAGCCGCGCGTGCTGCACGCCGCCGAGGTGCTGCTGCGCCGGGGCGTGTGCGATCTGACGCTGCTGGGCCCCGTCGACCAGATCCGCAAGCGCGCCGCCGACCTCGGCATCGACCTCGGCGACGCCCACCTCATCGACCCGGCCACCAGCGAGCTGCGCGACCCCTTCGCCGAGCGCTACGCGGCGCTGCGCGCCCATCGGGGGGTGAGCGTGGAGCTGGCGTACGACGTCGTCTCGGACGTGAACTACTTCGGCACGCTGATGGTGGAGCGGGGCTTCGCCGACGGCATGGTGTCGGGGTCGGTGCACTCCACGGCGGCGACCATCCGCCCGGCGTTCGAGATCATCAGGACCCAGCCGGGCTCGTCGATCGTCTCGTCCGTGTTCTTCATGTGCCTGGCGGACAAGGTGCTCGTCTACGGCGACTGCGCGATCAACCCGGACCCGGACGCCGAGCAGCTCGCGGACATCGCCGTCCAGTCGGCGGCGACCGCCGCGCAGTTCGGGGTCCGGCCCCGGATCGCGATGCTGTCGTACTCCACCGGTACGTCGGGGTCGGGCGCCGATGTCGACAAGGTGCGCGAGGCGACCCGGCTGGTGCGCGAGCGGCGTCCGGACCTCAGCGTCGAGGGGCCGATCCAGTACGACGCGGCCGTGGAGCCGACCGTCGCCGCGACCAAGCTGCCGGAGTCCGAGGTGGCCGGGCAGGCGAGCGTGCTGATCTTCCCCGACCTGAACACCGGCAACAACACGTACAAGGCCGTGCAGCGTTCGGCCGGGGCGATCGCCGTCGGCCCGGTGCTCCAGGGGCTGCGCAGGCCGGTCAACGACCTGTCGCGGGGCGCTTTGGTCTCAGACATCGTGAACACCGTCGCCATCACGGCGATCCAGGCCCAGTCCACCGACCAGAAGGCGCCCCGGCTGTGACCGCGACCTCGACCGCGACCCGTGTCCTCGTCCTCAACTCCGGCTCGTCGTCGCTCAAGTACCAGCTCCTCGACATGTGCGACGGCGACACGCCCGGCAGCGACCTGCCCGACAGCCACGCGCCCGGCGGCGACCCGCAGGCCGGCGGCCGGCTCGCGCAGGGCCTGGTCGAGCGGATCGGCGAACGGACCTCCCGGCTCCAGCACACCCCGGCGGACGGCGCGACCCGCGAGCGCGGCGGCCCGATCGCCGACCACGACGCCGCCCTGAAGGCCGTGGCGGCGGAGCTGGCGCGGGACGGACTGGGCCTGGACTCCCCCGAGCTGGCCGCGATCGGGCACCGGGTGGTGCACGGCGGCCGGTCCTTCACCGAGCCGACGGTGATCGACGGCGCCGTGCTCGCCGAGATCGAGCGGCTGATCCCGGTGGCCCCGCTGCACAACCCGGCCAACCTCACCGGCATCCGTACGGCCATGGCGCTGCGCCCGGATCTGCCGCAGGTGGCGGTGTTCGACACGGCGTTCCACACCACCATGCCGGAGTCGGCCGCCCGCTACGCCCTCGATGCCGAGACCGCCGACAGGTACCGCGTCCGGCGCTACGGCTTCCACGGCACCTCGCACGCGTTCGTCTCCCGGGCGACCGCCGCGCTGCTGGGAAAGGCGCCGCGGGACGTGAACGTGATCGTGCTGCACCTCGGCAATGGCGCGTCGGCGTCGGCGGTGCGCGCCGGGCGGTGCGTGGACACCTCGATGGGGCTGACCCCCTTGGAGGGACTGGTGATGGGTACGCGTTCCGGTGACCTGGACCCGGCCGTCATCTTCCATTTGATGCGTGTTGGCGAAATGTCCGCCGACGAGATCGACAATCTCCTCAACAAGAGGAGCGGCCTGATCGGGTTGTGCGGGGACAACGACATGCGGGAGATCCGCCGCCGGGTCGACGAGGGCGACGAACAGGCACGGCTCGCCTTCGACATCTACATTCACCGTTTGAAGAAGTACATCGGCGCCTATTACGCCGTGCTCGGCCGGGTGGACGCCATCGCGTTCACGGCCGGGGTCGGGGAGAACGCGGCGCCGGTGCGCGCGGCGGCCGTCGCGGACCTCGGTGAGCTGGGCATCGTGGTGGACGCCGGGCTGAACGAGGCACGCGCGCGGGGGCCCCGGCTGATCTCGCCGCCGTCCGCCCGGGTGGCCGTCGCCGTGGTGCCGACCGACGAGGAACTGGAGATCGCGACACAGACCTACGCGCTGGTCGGAAAGAGCGGTTCCGAAAAGAACTAGCGAATACTCGGCTGAGCACCAGGCCGCCCATTTGTATCTCATCGCGACTTCCACCACGACTTCCACCAGGCGGAATATTCCGTGGCGAAACAAACCGATAGGATCGTCCTATGCGCCGTTCGAAAATCGTCTGTACTCTCGGCCCCGCGGTCGACTCCCACGAGCAACTGGTCGCGCTGATCGAGGCCGGCATGAATGTGGCCCGCTTCAACTTCAGCCACGGCTCCCACGCCGAGCATCAGGGCCGCTACGACCGGGTCCGCGCCGCCGCCAAGGAGACCGGCCGGGCCATCGGAGTCCTCGCCGACCTCCAGGGCCCCAAGATCCGCCTGGAGACCTTCGCCGAGGGCCCGGTGGAGCTGGTGCGCGGCGACGAGTTCACCATCACCGCCGAGGACGTCCCCGGTGACAAGACGATCTGCGGCACCACCTACAAGGGTCTGCCCGGCGATGTCTCGCGCGGCGACCAGATCCTGATCAACGACGGCAATGTCGAGCTGAAGGTCCTGGACGTCGAGGGCCCCCGGGTCAGGTCGATCGTCATCGAGGGCGGTGTGGTCTCCGACCACAAGGGCATCAACCTGCCCGGCGCCGCCGTCAACGTCCCCGCGCTCAGCGACAAGGACATCGACGACCTGCGGTTCGCGCTGCGCATGGGCTGCGACATGGTCGCGCTGTCCTTCGTCCGGGACGCCAAGGACGTGGCCGACGTCCACCGGGTGATGGACGAGGAGGGCCGGCGCGTCCCCGTCATCGCCAAGGTGGAGAAGCCGCAGGCGGTGGAGAACATGGAGGACGTCGTGATGGCGTTCGACGCCGTGATGGTCGCCCGGGGTGACCTCGCCGTCGAATACCCGCTCGAAAAGGTCCCCATGGTGCAGAAGCGCCTGATCGAGCTGTGCCGCCGCAACGCGAAGCCGGTGATCGTGGCGACCCAGATGATGGAGTCGATGATCACCAACTCCCGGCCGACCCGCGCCGAGGCGTCCGACGTCGCCAACGCCATCCTGGACGGCGCCGACGCGGTGATGCTGTCCGCCGAGTCGAGCGTGGGCGCGTACCCGATCGAGACCGTCAAGACGATGTCGAAGATCGTCCAGGCGGCCGAGCAGGAGCTGCTGTCCAAGGGTCTCCAGCCGCTGGTGCCGGGCAAGAAGCCGCGCACCCAGGGCGGTTCGGTGGCCCGGGCCGCCTGTGAGATCGCCGACTTCCTCGGCGGCAAGGGCCTGATCGCCTTCACCAAGTCCGGCGACACCGCCCGGCGGCTGTCCCGGTACCGCGCCGAGCCGGAGATCATCGCCTTCACGACGGACGAGTCGACCCGTAACCAGCTCACGCTGAGCTGGGGCGTGGAGCCGCATGTCGTGCCGTTCGTGAACAGCACCGACGAGATGGTCGACCTGGTCGACAGCGAGGTCGTCAAGCTCAACCGCTTCGACGCCGGGGACATCATGGTGATCACCGCCGGCTCCCCGCCCGGGGTGTCGGGCACCACGAACATGGTCCGGGTGCACCACCTGGGCCAGGGCGAGCGCGACTGACGCCCACGGCACGGGCTTTCGTACCCGTCCCACGCGCGAGGCTTTGGTGACGCGTCCCGCGCGGAGGGCTTTCGTACGACACCGAGGGCGCCCCTGGTTTCAGGGGCGCCCTCGGCTGTGTGCGGCTCCCGGACGGGGCTGTACGACGACGCGGTGAGCGTCGGTCGATGACGGCGGTGAGCGTCAGTCGGGGGTGGTGTACATCTGCATGCCCGGGATGTGCAGATCACCGCCGAACTGGGCCGCCTGGACCACCGTGACCTCGGTGAAGTAGAGCAGCGGGATGTTCAGCGGCGGCGGGTTCTCGGGGCTGAACTCCACCGGGATCAGGCCCAGCAGATTGCCGGAGATCTTCTCGGTGTACATCACGGTGTCGCCGTCGCGGATGGTCGAGGTGGAGCCCTCGGCCGCCTGTACGTGATAGGTGGCGCCGACCTGCTCGTCCCGCACCGTCTGGTGCAGATCGCCGATGTCCGTGCCGCCGGAGACGACGTACTTGAGGACCTTCTTGCGGGTCCCGCTCGCCGTCTCCACCTCCACGACGCCCTGGTAGTCGGCGCCCTTGAGCAGCAGCGAACTGGCGTTCAGGTACCAGGGGTCGTCCGGGACCGGGATCGGGTTGTCGACACCGCCCTCGGCGTCGGTGGCGAGCGGGCAGTCGTCGAGGTCGACACCGGCTGAGGCGCTGGGGGTGGGGGTCGGGCTCGGGGAGGCGGTGGGCTCCTCGGGCGGTTCGTCCGCGGGCTCGGTGGAGTCTTCGGCCGGTTCCCCGGTCGGCTCGGTGGGGTCGCCGCCGGGGGTGGTGCGGGAGTCGTCGGTGCCGGAGTCGTTCTCCCCGGAGTCGTCGCCGGAGTCGTCGTCGGAGTCGTCGTCGGAGTCGTCGTCGCCGGGGCCGTCGTCCTGGGGGCCGGCCGGGTCGCCCGGCTGGTCGTCCTCGTCGGTGCCGCCGGAGGGCGGGGGCGTCGGGCCGGGGCTCGCGGGGTCGTCCTCGCCGCCCCCGGTGAGGCCGTCGGCGATCCCGTCGACCACTCCGTCGATGACGTCGCCGACGGTGTCCAGCAGACCGCCGCCCCGTCCGCCGCTCTGCGCGGGCGACGGCGAGGGCGAGGATCCGCCGGGGGGCGTCGGGGACGGGGTGGGCTCGGCCCTGTCGTCGGAACCTGAATCCGGCGAAGGGGCGTCGCCCGGCGGGTCCTCGCCACCGTCGGCGGACCGCGGGTCGCCGGAGCCGCCGTCGGGGGCCTCGGGGGGCGCCGGCGCGGGGGAGGTCTCCGAGGCGGAGGGCGAGGCGGACAGGCCGTCCCCGGCGGGCTCCTCGGTTGCCCCCTCCACGGGCTCGGTGGGCTCCTCAGCGGGCTCGGTGGGCCCCTCGGTGGCCTTCCCGGCGTTCTCCAGCGCGCTGAGGCAGGCCGCGTACTCGTCGGCCGTCAGCTCGTCGGCCGTCAGGCCGAGGGAGACCGGCTGGTCCTCGGCGAGGGCGAGCCTCGGGGTGAACCCCATCCCCATGAGGACCGCGGTCGGCATCGCCGCCAGGGCGATGGCCTTCCCGGCGGGCACCTGGAACCTGGTGAACAGCGGCTTCCTGGGCGCCGCGTGGCGCGGCCCGGTGCTGACCCGGGCCCCCTCCGCACCGGTCCCGGGGGCCACCTCGTCAGCCGGCACTGTGCCTCCCGTTCGCCTCATGGGCCGGGGCCGGTCCCGGCAGGCCGTCGCGCTCCCCCGCCTGGCGCGGCACGTCGGTGACCCCGGCGGACGCGGCCCCGGCGGTCTCGCTCCCGGGTGCGCCGCCCTTGCCGGTCACGTCCTGCCGTACGGGCTCGCGCGGCGCGTCCTGCCGTACGGGATCCCGCGCCGTGTCCTGCCGTACCGGCTCCTGGGGCGCGGCCGGCTCGCCCTCTACCCAGGCGACGGCCATCGCGCCGCCGACGAGGGCGAGCAGAAAGCCGATCAGAAAGCCGCCGAAGTTGGACACGGGGATGGACACCAGCGCCAGCAGGATCGCCGCGACCCCCGCGAAGGTGCGCACATGCCGCTGGAGCCAGAGGCTGAAGCCCAGGACGACGAGCAGCACGCCGATGATGAGCGACCCGGCCCCCGCGGTGGTCGCCATCGCCAGTGTCAGATGGCCGATCTGGAGATTCGCGTACGGGAAGTAGGCGATGGGGAGTCCGCCGAGCATGACGAACAGCCCGGCCCAGAACGGCCGGGAGCCCCGCCAGCCACGGAACTGGAGCCTGCGGCGGGTGAACCTGCCGACTGCGGCTGGAGTCTCGGCGCTCATCGAAACGTCTCCCTGGAACGGCGTTGCTGTGGTGGAGAGTTGTACCGCGCTGGTGTGCGCGATCGGTGAAGGGGTTCTTCGGCACCGGTGAACGCGCGTGAAGAACACGCGGAGCGGGCGCGAGGGCACGCCGGTGGGCGGGGTCACCGTCGGCGGCCCCGCCCGTCAGCCGGTGCCTAGAAGCACTCCTCGGCATCCGTCGACAGCGACATCCTCAGGTCGCTGAGCTTGAAGGTTCCGGCGGTGGTCGCCCATGCCGTCTGCTCCACGTCCGTCAGCACGACTTCCTCGGCCTGCTGGGCGAAGCCGTACCGGTTGGCCTGCTCCCCGCCCCCCTTCATGCCCGGACCCTGATCGGCGCTCCCGGCGGCCACACCGATGTCGATGTTCTTGAAATCGGCGTCGGCTTCGAGCTGGGCGATGTCGATGTACAGATTCGTCGCCTCGACCGGTTCGCCACTGCCACCCGCGCGCAGGATCAGGCTGACCTTCCCGAACACCGGGACGTTCGGGGTGACGACGGACTGGCACAGGTCCGTGATGGTGGCGGACCTGAAGGCCGAGACGGCGACCGGGTGTTGCACCTTCTGCCCGGTCAGCGTGTAGCCGTTGTCGAGGGCCCCGTACTGGGCGAAGCCCTTGCCGTCCAGTTCCTTGGTCGTCACCTTGAACGACTGCCCGGACACACTGAACGACGCGGCGAGAGCACCCTGAGCGAGGGCCATGCCTATCGCCGCCGTGGCGGCCAGGCTCGGCACCATGACCACGGCGAACCGCCTCCATCTGGTCCCACCACGCACCTGGGACTCCATATTTCCTCCTTCTCGGACGTACATCTCCTGACCCCGGCCCACCGGGGAAGCGGCTCGACCGCGGCAGGGATGGGAGAAGTGCTACGTCCCCGGGAAGGAGAGCGCCCGCGCCCCGCGGCGCGAACCGCGCCCCGGTCACCGGCGTTCACCCCCGAGCGACAACCACTGGTCGCGCCTGACACGCATCACGCACAACCCTGCCGGACAGGCTTCGCCGGCGGGCGAAGACCCCCCTGCCCGAGAGCCGGCGGCGGCGCCGCCCGCTCTGCCCGGTGGGGACCCCGAAGGTCCCGCGGCCCGGCCGGCTGCCGGGGAACGGGAAGGGACCGGGCGTCGCCGATCGTGGTGCATTCTCGTCGCCCGCACAAGGGGGTTCATTACCGGCCGGTAACGGGCGGATGACCACACAACGACACAGGGGTTCGGATCGACGACGCTGGGTGGTACCGATGGGCAGAACAATCCACGGATCGCCGGACAGATTCCGACACAACGACGGGCCCCACCCACATGCGGTGACAGCGGCCGTGATTACCAAGATTTGGTAAAGCACGGCCGCTTTGTGTCACCTCCGGCACCCACACCACAGGAACACCGGACAACTCACCCCGGACGAGCGGTAAATGGGCGATAGACGGACGACTGACGGACGGTGGACGGACAGCGGACGGAGGCTCAGAACAGGGCGCGCGCCAGCGCACGCCGGGCGGCGGCCACGCGCGGATCCTCGCCCCCGACCACCTCGAACAACTCAAGGAGCCGCAGCCGTACGGCGTCCCGGTCGTCGCCCGCCGTGCGCCGCACGGTGTCGATCAGCCGCCCGAAGGCGTCCTCGACATGTCCGCCGACCAGATCGAGGTCGGCGGCGGTGATCTGGGCCTGGACGTCGGCGGGCCGGTCGGCGGCGTCCTTGCGCACCTGCTGCGGGTCGAGGCCCTGCACCCGCTGGAGCAACTCGGCCTGGGAGAGGCCCAGGGTGGCCTCGGGGTGGCCGGGGTCGTCCGCGAGCACGTTCTTGTACGCCTGGACGGCACCGGCGAGGTCACCGTCGTCCAGCGCCTGGGCGGCGGCGTTGAGCAGGGCGTCGTACGGCCCTGCGGGTGTCTCGGCGACGGCTTCCGGGGCGGCGCCGGGCTCGGCGTCGGGGTCGATGGTCAGCCCGGTCAGGCCGAACCGCTCCTCGGCGACCTGCACCAGCTGATCGAGGGTCTGCCGGATCTGGGCCTCGGGGGCGGCCCCCTGGAAGAGCGGGAGCGCCTGCCCGGCCACGACGGCGAACACCGCGGGGATCCCCTGGATCCCGAACTGCTGCATCAGCAGCTGATTGGCGTCGACATCGATCTTGGCGAGGAGGAAGCGCCCGTCGTACTCGACGGCCAGGCGCTCCAGGACGGGGCTGAGCTGCTTGCAGGGCTGGCACCACTCCGCCCAGAAGTCGATGACGACCGGTACTTCGGCGGAGCGCTGGATGACATCGCGCTCGAAGCCGGCCTCATCGACGTCGATGACGAGATCGGCCGGGGAGACGGCACCGCCCCCACCCTGCCGGGCGGCTTCGGCGCGCGTCTGCTCCGCCTTGGCCTTGGCCTCCTGGGCCGCCTTCACCGCGGCGAGGTCGACGACCCCGCTCATGGACATGTTCCGTGGCTGCATGCGTCTATCCTCCCCCGTTCCCGCGCGTGTGTGAAAACACCGTGGAACACCGGCCGATCCGGCCGCGGAACACCGGCCGATCCGGGTGCCTCCCGACCCCCGCCGGGCAGGCCGTACGGCACCGGGTCCCCACCCGCGCCGCCCGGTCGCCGCCGCGTACGTCCGGCACGGGCGGCGGCACGAGCCGCGGCCGACGGCCTCCACCGAGCTTTCGCTACGAGCCGAAGCGAAAGGGGACCGACCGGCCCCGGGAAAGCACCCTCCGGTGATCTTCCGCACGGCACGTGCCCGCCTCTGCTCGTGGGCCTCCCGGGCGCGACGGGACCAGAGCCCGACCGGCAAACCGGCGCGGCGCCTCCCCCCTGAACCCCCGGTCAGAACCCGGCGGGCTCGGTGTACACCCCCCACTCCTCCCGCAGCACCCCGCAGATCTCCCCCAGGGTCGCCTCGGCGCGGACGGCGGTGAGCATCGGCTCGATCATGCGGGAGCCGTCGCGGGCGGCGATGAGCAGCGCGTCCAGCGCGGCCCGCACGGCGGCCTCGTCCCGCCGCTCCTTGCGGATGCCCAGCTCCCGTACCTGCTCGCGCTCCACCTCGTGGCCGACGCGGAGGATCTCCAGGTCCCCGGTGACGGACCCGGTGTGGACGTTGACGCCCACGACCCGTTTCTCGCCCTTCTCAAGGGCCCGCTGGTACTGGAAGGCGGCCTCGGCGATCTCGCCGGTGAACCAGCCGTCCTCGATGCCGCGCAGGATGCCCGAGGTGACGGGCCCGATCGGGTGACGTCCGTCGGGGTGGGCCCGTAGCCCCCGTTCCTTGATCTGCTCGAAGATCTTCTCGGCGTCGGCCTCGATGCGGTCGGTGAGCTGTTCGACGTACCAGGAGCCGCCCAGCGGGTCGGCGACATGGGCGACGCCGGTCTCCTCCATCAGGACCTGCTGGGTGCGCAGGGCGATCTCGGCGGCCTGTTCGGAGGGGAGGGCGAGGGTCTCGTCCAGGGCGTTGGTGTGCAGGGAGTTGGTGCCGCCGAGCACCGCCGCGAGCGCCTCCACCGCCGTCCGTACGACGTTGTTGTACGGCTGCTGCGCGGTCAGGGAGACGCCGGCGGTCTGGGTGTGGAAGCGCAGCCACTGCGCCTTGTCGGTCCTCGCCCCGTACACGTCCCGCATCCAGCGCGCCCAGATCCGGCGTGCGGCGCGGAACTTGGCGATCTCCTCGAAGAAATCGAGATGGGCGTCGAAGAAGAAGGAGAGGCCGGGGGCGAAGACATCCACGTCGAGGCCGCGGCTGAGGCCCAGCTCCACGTATCCGAAGCCGTCGGCCAGCGTGTACGCCAGCTCCTGCGCGGCCGTGGAACCGGCCTCGCGGATGTGGTAGCCCGAGACGGAGAGCGGCTTGTAGTCGGGGATGTGCTCGGCGCAGTACTCCATCAGGTCGCCGATCAGCCTCAGGTGCGGCTCGGGCTGGAAGAGCCACTCCTTCTGGGCGATGTACTCCTTGAAGATGTCGGTCTGGAGCGTGCCGTTGAGGACGGACGGGTCGAGGCCCTGCCGCTCCGCGGCGACCAGGTACATGCAGAACACCGGGACCGCCGGGCCGCTGATCGTCATGGACGTGGTGACGTCCCCGAGCGGGATGTCCCGGAACAGCGCCTCCATGTCGGCGGCGGAGTCGATCGCCACCCCGCAGTGCCCGACCTCGCCGAGCGAGCGCGGGTCGTCGGAGTCCCGCCCCATGAGCGTCGGCATGTCGAACGCGACGGACAGCCCGCCCCCGCCCGCCGCCAGGATCATCTTGTAGCGGTCGTTGGTCTGCCCGGCGTTCCCGAACCCGGCGAACTGCCGGATCGTCCAGGTCCGCCCCCGGTACCCGGTCGGATGCAGCCCGCGTGTGAAGGGGTACTCCCCGGGCCAGCCGATCCGCTCGAAACCCGTGTACGTGTCCCCGGGCCGGGGCCCGTACACCGGCTCCACGGCATCCCCGGAGAGCGTGGTGAAGTCGGCCTCCCGCTTCCGCGCGGAGTCGAACCGGGCCTGCCAGCGACGGCGGCCCTCCTCGATGGCGTCAGCATCCATGCCATCGAATTTACTGGGATGTCCAAATAAATGCCGACCGGCGGGCGGATCGGCGATACATCCCGATCACCGGTATGTCCCGATCACCGGTCTGTCCCGGCGATCCGCCGGGAGCCTGGACCAGCCCTAGACCTTCACGGCCGCCGGAGCACCCTGCTCGACCTTGCCGTCCAGTTCCCGCGAGATCTTGCGCTCGACGAAGAAGACGGCCGTCGGGACGGTGCCCGCGAGCAGCACCCACAGCTGCTTGCCGACCGGCCACTTCGCCTTGGAGCCCAGATCGAAGGCGAAGAGCAGGTAGACGACGTACAGCCACCCGTGTGCCATGGAGACGACGAAGGTCGCGTCGTCGGCGCCGTCGATCTCCAGCACGTACTTGCCGATCATGCACAGGCACAGCAGGACCAGGAGCACGCCGGTGACGTAGGCCATGACGCGGTAGCGGGTCAGCACGCTCTTTTTCATGCCGCCGAGCGTATCGGCATGTTCCGGGCGATCTTCCGGCGGGTCAGCGTGGTGGAAGCCCCCATTCCCCGCCGCCCGGACTCCCGGTTCACTCCTCGTCGAAGTCCTCCGCCGCCACCCGCAACGGCCGCAGCATCGCGAAGATCTCCGTGCACTCCTCGGCGTCGTACACACCCAGGCCGAAGTCCATCGCCATGAGGTCACGGGTGGCGGACTCGACGACCTCGCGGCCCTTGTCGGTGATGACGGCGAGGGTGCCGCGGCCGTCGTTGGGGTTGGGGCGCTTGGCGACCAGGCCGGATTTCACCAGGCGGTCGACGGTGTTGGTGACCGAGGTGGGGTGGACCATCAGCCGCTCGCCGATCTTGGACATCGGCAGTTCGCCCTCTTTGGAGAAGGTGAGCAGGACCAGGGCCTCGTACCGGGCGAAGGTCAGACCGTAGGGCTTGACCACCGCGTCGACCTCGGCGAGGAGGATCTGGTGCGCCCGCATGATCGAGGTGATCGCGGCCATGGACGGCACACTGCCCCAGCGCCGCTTCCAGAGTTCATCGGCGCGGGCGATGGGATCGAACGGGAGACTGAGCGGCTTCGACACGGCATCAGACCCTACCCGTCGGTCATATCGTGGTCAGCTCTGTCTCGTCCTTCGGTATCGCCCTCCGGCCCGCTCGCGGGCGGCGGCGCCCTGGGCCCGCCGGGCAGGTCGACCTCCAGGCGAGCCTGTGGACCGGCGCCCTGATCCTGGCCGCGCTGTGGGCGGCGCGGGCCGGCGGATCGGCCCGTTCGCCACGCTGGGCACCCCGTCGACCTGACAAGGAACGCGCACCACCCCCCACCCAGGGGCGCGGGGAACCGCGCGATCAGCCCACCACGACCCGCACACCGCCCCGCACCCACCACGCCCCGCCCCCGCCCCGCACCCCCACGGCGCAACCGCCCCCGCCCCGCGGCTCAGCGTCGGGCGGTCCGCCGCAACCGATGCCGCACAGCCCGCTGGGCCACCGGCCCGAGATCCTCCAACGCGGCGACGAGGAAGCCCAGTTGCTCAAGAGCCGCCAGCGCGGCCCCCGCCCCCAGCGCGTCCACCCCCTCGTACAGCTCGATCCCCACGAACGACGCCGCCACCGCCCGCGCCAGCCCCGCCGCGTCGGCGAACTCCCCGAACGGCGTGTCCACCAGGACCCGCCCCAGCACCGCCTCGATCTCCACGATCCACAGCTCAAGCCCCGCACTGGTGGCGGGCCCGAGGCTCGCGTGCGTCTGGGCCCCGGCGAGCAACTGGCCGAGCAGCGCCACATGCCCCCCGGTCCGCTCGCGCTCATGGATCTCCCGCCCGAGCGCGAGCAGCTCGCTCAGCGAGGTGACATCCGCGAACCGTTCGCGGTAGCGGGCGACCGAGCGCTCGGCACCGTACCGGCAGGCCGCCGCCAGCAGTTCGTCCACCGAGCCGAAGTGATAGAAGACCAGCGCCTGATTGACCCCGGCCGCCGCCCCGACCGTACGGGCCGAGATCTTGGCGATGCCCTGCTCGGTGAGGACCCGCAGGGCGCCGTCCAGCAGTTTGGTCTTGGTCTCCAGGGACTTCGCGGTCTCGGGGCTCACGCGCGGACCTCCTCGCGCACCGGCCGCAGCCCGGCCCGTACGCCGTCACGGCGGACGTCGGAGTAGGTCGCGGTGAAGCTGCCCTCGTACCCGAAGAGCGGCCCGAACCGCTCGTTGACCACCCGCACCCGGATCCGGAAGCGCCCCGAGGATTCGTCGTACGACTCCCTGACCTCCGCGCTCGCTCCGATCAGCGCGGGCACCCGGACGTCCACCGGCCCCTCCCGGAACCGGTGCTCGCCGGACCGGATCAGCAGCGAGCCATCGGGCTCGGCGTGAAAGCGCAGGTCGGTGGCGAGGTGCTGGTGGGTGCCGAGGTAGTCGAGGACGCGGTCGCCCTGGGGGCCGAGGACCATCTGGGCGTCGAAGCGGCGGGGGCGGCCGGGCAGAGCGAAGGTGCGCACGAAGGTCACGGTCTCACGGCCGAAGGTGTCGGCGTAGGGCACGTTCTCGATGGTGAAGGGGACCCGGCGGCCCTCGCGCGGGACCAGGATGTTGCGGGTGGCGCCGAGCGCCAGGAACGGCTTGACGAAGGCCCCGCCGTGCCAGATCCGGTCCATCACGCCCCGGCCGACACAGGCCTCCCCACTGTCCAGCCCGACGGAGAAACGTCGCCGCAGCTGCGGGTGGAGCCGGTCGAAGGCGGGGCCCATGGCGGTGCGGAAGATCGAGGCGGGGGTGGCCGGGGGCGGCGCGGTCTCCGTGCTCGTCGCGGTCGCCGTGCTCGTCGCGGTCACCGTGCTCATCGCGGTCACCGTGCTCGTCGCGGTCACCGTGCTCGTCGCGGTCATCGCGGGTTCTCCAGCGCGCACAGCAGCCGAGGGGCCCGCACCCGGGTGGCCGGGAGGCGCAGGCAGCGGCGGGCGGCGGGCGTACCGGCCCGGGGCGGCAGGAACAGCGCCAGGCAGACGCCCGTCAGGAACAGCACCGGCAGCGGATACGCCATCGGCGCGGCGAACGGACCGAAGGACCCCAGCAACGGCTCCAGGCCGAGCCCGGTCACGGCCACCATGATCACCAGCGCCCGCACGGTGATCTCCGCGAGCCAGTTGACCAGGGCGCGCTCGGGGGTGATCCCGCGCTCCAGCCAGAGCCGCAGCCGGTCGAAGGACCAGGCGGTGGCCCAGCCCATCAGCGGGCGGAACAGCAGGCGGTCGGCGAGGGCGCCGAAGCGGCCCCAGCGGGGGCGGTAGTCGTAGCCGGTGAGGAAGCGCACGCCGTCGCCGTCGGGGACGTACCGCCAGTAGCCGCTGCCCTCGGCGAGCGGGGAGAGCGGATGCGGGCAGGCGAAGCGCAGGGCGGAGGTGCGGGTGCCGTCGGGGCGCTCCTTCTCCCCGGCCGACACCCCGGTCCCGGCGATGGTGAGGAAGGGCGGCACGCGGGTGGCGTAGCGGAAGCGCTGCGGCTCGCCGTCGCCGCGCGGGAGGTGGTCGATCTCCGTGAAGCGCAGGTCCCAGCGCTGATGCCGGGACGGCTCCTGGGTCGCCGACCAGAGTGTGTCGAGGTCGGTGCGGATGCGGGTCTCTATGTAGAGCGCTGCGGCTCCGCCGGCTCCCATGACGCGTCCCCTCGTTCAGCTGCGGGTTTGAGCGAGTGCTCAAACTCTGTGGGGGTGAGGGTAGCTGTTTTTGAGCGAGTGCTCAATAACGAGGGCGGCGATGCTCGGTCATGGGGATCGCCAGACACGAGAAAACCCCGGCCCTTGAGGGGGCTGGGGTTTTCCGGATGTGAGGCGGGGCGCCTCGGATGCCGTCGGCGTCAGTCGCCCGTTTCGGCCGAGAGGTGCCGTTCCACGGTCTCCACCTTGGCGGTGAGGCCGTCGGTGACGCCGGGCCGGATGTCCGCCTTGAGGACCAGGGAGACGCGGGGCGCGCGCTCCTCCACGGCGGCCACGGCACGCTTGACGACGTCCATGACCTCGTCCCACTCGCCTTCGATGGACGTGAACATGGCGTCGGTGCGGTTCGGCAGCCCCGACGCGCGGACCACCCGCACGGCGTCGGCGACGTACTCCCCCACGTCCTCGCCGACACCCAGCGGTGTCACGGAGAAGGCGACGATCACGCGTTCACGACCCCTTCATTGCGGACGCGCGAGGCGATGACCGCGTCCTCGGCCTCCCGCTTCAGCATCCGCTCGGCGAAGAAACCGCCGGTGGGCAGGATCGACAGGACGAAGTAGAGGGCGGCCTTGCCGAGCGGCCACTTGGTCCGGTTCCAGGCGTCGGCCCAGAAGATCACGTACAGGACGAACAGCACGCCGTGGACCATGCCCATCACGGGCACCGCGTCGAAGTCGGTCGTCCGCTTCAGCACGGAGCACACGAGCAGCAAGAGGAACGAGATGGCCTCGGGGGCCGAGACCAGGCGGAGGCGGCGCAGCGCGCCGGCGGTCTTGATGTCCACGGGTCACCTTCGCTGTGTCGGGGGTATGTCGGGGTACGTCGGGGGTGTCTCGGTGCCTCCGGTGGCCGGCCCGGCACGGACCGGCGGCTTTGTGAACGGAAGCACAAACGATCCCCCATTGTGGCAGGCGGGTGCGGGCCGGTCGGACGGGGGTCGGGCGGGGAGCGGACGGGGGGCGGGCGGGTCGGCGGGCGGGGGGGCATCACCCGCGCGGTGGCGCGTACGGCGGCCCCGGCGGGTACCGGATCGCCGGTTCAGCGGATCAGCGGATCAGCGGGGGCGGCGTCAGCACGTTCGGCGTTCGTGGCCGGGGGTGCCGGGCGGGGTGACGTCCAGGTCCCGCAGAACCACCGAAAGACGGTCGCCCCAGGTGCCGCAGGCGGTGGTGAGTCCGGCCCGCTCGTACTCGATGACGAAGACCCGGTCGTCGTACGCGCGCGCGTAGGCGGCGCACTCGTCGTACTGGCCGCATTCCTCGGCGACCGCGAAATCGAAGCCCAGCGCGCGTCCCCGCGCGGCCAGTTCCGCCGCGTTCTTCTGGCCCATCGCGAGGCCGGCGGCGTGCGCGCGGGCGATCAGCAGTTCGGCGAAGGCGAAGTCGTCGGCGGCGGTGAGCAGCCCCTTGGAGCGTTCGTGGGAGTCGAGGTTGTCGGCCTCGATGGCCTGGTACCCGGAGTCGGCGCACCCGTCGAACCACTCCCCCACGATCCCGGCGAGCCGCTCGCGCTTGGCGGGGGTGGAGATGTCGAAGAGGACTTCGTCCCAGTTCTCGTCGATGACGAGGGCGCCGCCGGTGGTGCGCAGGAGCAGATCGGGGTGGTGCTCCTGCCACCAGCCGGTGGCGTCGGCCTGCGCCTGGAAGGCGTTGACGTAGCAGATGTTGTAGAGGCCGGGGGCGGGCTTGGCGCTGCGGTCCCGGGAGACCGCGCCGACGCCCTTGGGGGGCGGGTAGGCGCCGCCTATCTGGTAGTCGAAGCCGATGCCGGGGGTGGGGAGGGTGACGCCGCCGCCGGACGGGGTGGGGGCGGGGGGCGCGGTGGTGGCGTCGGGGGTGGCGGCCGGGGTGGTGGCGACCGGGGTGTCGGCGGTGGGGGCGGGGGTGGCGTCTTTCGTGGCGTCAGGGGTGGTACTGGCGGTATCGGCGGTGGCGTCAGGGGTGGTGTCGGCGGTGGCCTCGCGGGTGGAGCCGTCCGCCCGGTCCGGGGCGCCGGAGCCGGAGCCGGAGCCGGAACAGCCGCTCAGGGCGAGGACGCCGCACAGGGTGAGCGCCGTCAGCACGCGCGGGAGGGCGGGACGGAGACGGTGGGGCATCGGGCGGGGCTCCTCGGTCGGGGGGACGGGCGGGGCACTGCTGCCGTACACGCGCACGCCCATGATGCTGCCCCAACGCCCCGACGCACCGCGCCCTGGGCCTCCTTCGTCCCGTGCATGGCCGTGCGCGGCCATGCACGGCCATGCGGCGGGACGGGGACGGCCGTGCGGCGGGACGGGGATGGCCGTGCGGCGGGACGGAGATGGCCGTGCGGCGGGACGGAGATGCCCCAGGGCGGCTGCGGAGCCGGACAGGGACGCGGACGGGGACTGCGCCGGGGGCTGGGACCGTTCAGTCCGTGCCGAGCGCCGTGCGCAGGGCGGCGACGGCCTGCTGGATGGCGGCCTCGGCGGCACGGGTCTCGCGCAGGGCGTCCACCATCACGAAGTCGTGGATGATGCCCTGGTAGCGCACGGCCGTCACCGCCACCCCGGCCTCGCGGAGCTTGGCGGCGTACGCCTCGCCCTCGTCGCGCAGGACGTCCGCCTCGCCGGTGATGACCAGTGCCGGAGGCAGCCCGGTGAGCTGCTCGACGGTGGCGCGCAGCGGGGAGGCGGTGATCTCGGCGCGCTGCTTCTCGTCGGTCGTGTACTGGTCCCAGAACCACCGCATGCCGTCGCGGCGCAGGAAGTAGCCCTCGGCGAACCGGTGGTAGGACGGCGTGTCGAAGTTCGCGTCGGTCACCGGGTAGAACAGCACCTGCTGGACCAGGTCGAGCCCGCCGCGCTCCTTGGCCATCAGGGTCAGGGCCGCGCTCATGTTGCCGCCGACCGAGTCCCCGGCGACGGCGATCCGTCCGGCGTCCAGGCCCTTGCTCGCGCCGTCGGTGACGACCCAGCGGGCGACCGTCCAGTTCTGCTCGATGGCGACGGGGTAGCGGACCTCCGGGGAGCGGTCGTACTCGGGGAAGACCACCGCCGCGCGGGCGCCGACGGCGAGTTCGCGGACCAGCCGGTCGTGGGTGTGGGCGTTGCCGAAGACCCACCCGGCGCCGTGGATGTAGACGATGACGGGCAGCGGGCCCCGCGCGCCCTTCGGCTTGACGATCCGGGCCCGGACGCTGCCGGTGGGGCCGCCCTCGACCGTGACCCACTCCTCGTCGACCTCGGGCTTGGCGATGTCACCCGACTGCACCTCGTCGACGGTCTTGCGGCCCTCGGCGGGCGGAACCTGGAAGAGGAACGGCGGATTGGCGGTGGCCTCGGCGAACGCCTTCGCGGCGGGTTCCAGAACGACCGGGCGGGGCGCGGTGGTGTCGGACATGACGACCTCCTCGGATCGGTGCCGTGGGCCGGACCGGCTGTCCGTCGCCCTGGGACGCGGCACCCTACGAAAGTAGCGTGCGACTAGATCGTGCGCAACTTATTAGGGCACGATAAAATTGAGAGAAACCCGAACGGTAGGGTGGACGGACACGGGACCGACACCCGCCGGAGCACACCGAGTCGCCCGAGCCACCCGAGCCACCCGAGCCACCCAAGGAGGCAGCCGTGACCAGCGAGAAGTGCGAGACCGGGGCGCGGACCGACGCCGGGTCGGGAAGCGACGCCAGGTCCGGAAGCGACGCCGGGACCGGAAGCGACGCCGGTATCGCGACCGGCGTGGAGCGCGAGGGCTCGACCGGCGTGCGGCCCGAGGGCGACGGCCCGGGCGATGGCTCCCTGCTCCTGGACGACCAGCTCTGCTTCGCCCTGTACGCCGCCTCCCGCGCGGTGACCGCCCGGTACCGCCCGCTGCTGGACGCGCTCGGGCTGACGTACCCCCAGTACCTGACGATGCTGGCGCTCTGGGAGCGCGACGCGGTCTCCGTGGGCGCTCTCGGTACCGCGCTCCAGCTGGAGTCGAGCACGCTGTCGCCGCTGCTGAAGCGGCTGGAGGCGAACGGGCTGGTCCGGCGGGAGCGCCGGGCGCAGGACGAGCGGTCCGTTGTGATCCGACTCACGGACGCGGGCGCGCGCCTGCGGGAGAGGGCGCGCGGCGTGCCCGTGGGCATCGGCGACGCGATGGCGCTGACGCCGGAACAGGATGCGACGGCCAAACAGTTGCTGCGGCTGCTGACGGCGAACGTGAGCCGGGGCTAGGAACCCCGGGGTCGGTCGATCGGATTCCCTAGGGGGCGGTTCAGGGTGGGTCTCCACCCCTGGGCCCTGTTCGCCGGACCGTCGCTGGGTCTACCTTCCCTTTCGTGGCGATGTTTCGACTTCAAGGCAGCAAGGTGCTGGCCGTCGAGATGACCGGGGACGCCGTGAAGGCGAAGAACGGCTCGATGGTGGCCTACGACGGCCAGATGGCCTTCAAGAAGCTCAGCGGCGGCGGTGAGGGCATACGCGGGATGGTCACCCGGCGGCTCACCGGCGAGCAGATGACCGTGATGGAGGTGCGCGGCCAGGGCATGTGCTGGTTCGCGGACCGGGCCTCCGAGATCAATCTCGTCAGCCTCCAGGGCGACACGCTGTACGTGGAGTCGAGCAACCTGCTCGCGACCGACGCCGGTCTGCGCACGGGCACCTCGTTCACGGGCCTGCGCGGCGCGACCCAGGGCAACGGCCTGTTCACGACGACCGTCGAGGGACACGGCCAGGCGGCGATCACCTCGGACGGCCCGGCCGTGCTGCTGCGGGTGAGCCCGCAGTACCCGCTGACCGTCGACCCGGGCGCGTATGTGGCGCACCAGGGGAATCTCCGGCAGTCCTTCCAGTCCGGGGTGACCTTCCGCACCCTGCTCGGCGAGGGCGGCGGGGAGGCCTTCCAGATCCGCTTCGAGGGCGACGGCCTGGTCTACGTCCAGCCCAGCGAGCGGAACACGATCGCGGGGGATGTGTGAGATGACCTTCCGTGAGATCAACTCCAAGATGATCGAGGCGACCGTGACGCCGGGCGGGCGGCTGTTCAGCCAGCGCGGCGCGATGCTCGCCTACCGGGGCGAGGTGAGCTTCACGCCCAGCATCGCGGGCGGCCAGGGCGGCGTCAGGTCGATGATCGGGCGCCGGGTGGCCGGCGAGGACACCCCGCTGATGACCGTCGAGGGCAACGGCACGGTGCTGTTCGGGCACGGCGGGCACCACATCCAGGTGATCGGCCTCGCGGGCGACACCCTGTACGTGGAGGCGGACCGGCTGCTCGCCTTCGAGGGCACCCTCCAGCAGGGCACGATGTTTCTCGGCGCGCAGGGCGGCGTCATGGGCATGGTCCGTGGCCAGGTCTCCGGCCAGGGCCTGTTCACCACCACCCTGAAGGGCCACGGCGCGGTCGCCGTGATGGCGCACGGCGGGGTCTTCGAGATCCCCATCACCCCCCAGCGCCCGGTCCATGTCGACCCGCAGGCGTACGTCGCCCACCACGGCGACGTGCGCAACAAGCTCTCGACCGCCCTCGGCTGGCGGGACATGGTGGGCCGTGGCTCCGGCGAGGCGTTCCAACTGGAGCTGAGCGGCAACGGCGCGGTGTATGTGCAGGCATCGGAGGACAAGCTGTGACCGCCTATCCGGGTGCGGGTCCCGTCGTGCACGACCCCATGACCCTGCCGGTCGACGACAACGTCAACGCGTACACCTTCTGCGTGGAGCTGAAGGGCTCCCAGTGGTTTCTCCAGAAGGGGAAGATGATCGCGTACTACGGCGCGATCGAGTTCAACGGGATCGGGCACGGCCGGCTGGACCGGCTGGTCCGGACCTCGTTCCATTCGCCTCTGCACGCGTCGGACTGGGTGGTGGCGGAGGGCAGCGGCAAGATGCTCCTCGCCGACCGGGCCTTCGATGTGAATTCGTTCGACCTCGAAGACGGCAATCTGACCATTCGCTCCGGCAATCTGCTCGCTTTTCAGCCAACTCTCGCTCTGAAGCAGTCGATCGTGCCGGGCTTTCTGACCCTGATCGGAACCGGAAAGTTCGTGGCCGCTTCGAACGGTCCGGTGGTGTTCATGGAACCCCCGATCCGGGTGGACCCACAGGCCCTCGTCGGCTGGGCCGACTGCCCCTCGCCGTGCCATCACTACGACCACGGCTATATGACAGGTCTGATGGGCGGTCTACGTGCGATGACGGGCCTGGGCGGGGCCTCCGGGGAGGAGCACCAGTTCGAGTTCGTCGGGGCCGGCACGGTCCTGCTCCAGTCGTCCGAGGCGCTGCTGGCCGAGCAGAGCACGGGGGCGGTCCCGCATCAGGCGGGGGTGCCCGGCGGCGGGGCGCCCGGCGGGCACGGAGCGCAAGGCGGCGCACCGCGCCTTCCCGGACAGCTCGGAGACCTCCAGCGTCGCTTCGGGCTGTGAGCGGTAGTCTGCGGAGTGTGACATCGAACGCGTGCGCACCGTCACACCACCCTTACTAGTTCGCCTTTCAACTTTTTAGGTAGACTTCATTCATGGAGACCGAGACGGCCACGCGCTGGCTGACCGATGCGGAGCAGTGTGCCTGGCGCACCCATCTGGAGGTCAACAAGCTGTTGACGTACCAGCTGGAAAGGGACCTGCACCCGTTCGGCCTGACGATGAACGACTACGAGATCCTGGTGAATCTCTCCGAGTCCGAGGATCTGCGGATGCGGATGAGCGATCTCGCCTCCGCCACCCTCCAGTCCAAGAGCCGCCTCTCGCACCAGATCACCCGCATGGAGAACCAGCAGTTGGTGCGCCGGGAGAACTGCGAGTCCGACCGCCGGGGGCTGTACGCGGTCCTCACCGACCACGGCATGGAGATCATGCGCAAGGTCTCCCCGCATCATGTGGCATCCGTCCGCAGACACTTCATCGACCTGCTGCCCCCCGAGTCCCTGACCGAACTGGAGAAGTCCCTCAAGCCGATCGCGGACCATCTACGGGGACAGCGCGGACGCCCCTGACCACCACCCCACCCGGGCGTGGCAGCCCACCGGGCCTGTCCGGTGGCCGCCCACCGGGCGTCCCTAGGCGAGCGGCAGCCGGAGGGTGAAGAGGGCTCCGCCCGCCGGGGCCGTTGCCACGGTGAGCGTGCCGCCGTGCCGTACGGCGACATCGCGGGCGATGGCCAGACCCAGCCCGGCGCCGCCGTCGTCGCGGCTGCGGGCGTCGTCGAGCCGGACGAACCGCTCGAAGATCCGCTCCCGGTCCGCCTCCGGCACCCCGTCCCCGTCATCGGCGACCTCCACCACAGCCTTGCCGCCCGCCGTGCGGACGCTGACCGTGACCTCGCTGCGGGCGTGCCGCCGCCCGTTGTCCAGCAGATTGCCGAGCACCCGCTCCAGCTGGCTCCGCGACCCGGCGACCTCGACCGGCTCGACCGGCTCCTCCGCCATGACCCGCACCCCGGGGCGATCCGCCCCGGCCTCCCGGGCCAGCGCCGCCAGATCCACCCGCGCGTCCAGCGGACGCTCCCCCGCGTCGAGCCGGGCGAGCAGCAGCAGATCGGCGGCCAGATGCTGAAGCCGTACGGTGTCCGCGACCGCGCCCGGCACGTCCAGCAGCTCGGGATGGGCGGCGCCCACCTCCAGCTGGGTGCGCAGGGAGGCGATGGGGCTGCGCAGTTCGTGCGAGGCGTCGGCGACGAAGCGGCGCTGCCGGTCCACGGAGGTCTCCAGCGCGGCCAGCGTCTCGTTGGTGGTGCGGGCGAGGCGGGCGATCTCGTCATGGGTGTCGGGTTCCGGCACCCGCCGGGTCAGATCCTCCGAGGCGGTGATCTCGGCCATCTCCTGCCGAATGTCCTCGACGGGCCGAAGGGCCCGCCGGGTCACCAGCCATGTCACCCCACCGACGATCCCCAGCAACAGCGGGAACCCGACCAGCATGACCTTGAGCGCGGTGTCGACGGCGCTCTGCTCGGTGGCCAGCGGGGCTCCGGCGAACACGGTGAAGGTGCCCTGGCCGGGCACGTCGACCTCGACACGCGCGAAGCGGTAGTCCCCGGACCGGCCGTCGATGGTCGCGGAGCCGTTGGACAACGGCGCCGCGTCCCCGATCTCACCGGGCCCGAGGCTGCTCCCACTCCCACCGTCGTCATCACCGACATCGTCGGCCTCGGTGTCGGCCTCGGTGTCGTCATCGTCGTCCTCACCCCCGGCCGTGGGCGTGGGCGTCGGGGACGGTTGGGGGCTGGGCCGCACCTGGCCGGTGGCCGTGCCGCTGATCCGCTCCAGGCCGTCGGTCGCCGCGACCAGCGTGCCGTCGGCCGAGAGCACCTGCACCGGCTCGTCCTGGTCGTCCAGTTGCAGATCGCGGTACGGCACTCCGCCGGCGAGGTCGGCGGCGACCGTACGGGCGTTGCGCTCGGCGTCCGCACCGGCCTGGCCGGTCAGATTCGCGTACAGCGAGAACAGCACGGCGGCCCCGGCGGCGACCAGCGCGACCGCGACGACCAGGGTGGCGCCGAGCGTCGCCCGCGCCCGTACGGAGGCGAACGGACGGCTCACCTCGGCGCCTCCAGCCGGTATCCGGCGCCCCGCACGGTCCGGATCAGCCCGGCGCCGAGCTTGCGGCGCAGGGCGCTGACGTACACCTCGACGATGTTCGGATCACCGTCGTAGGCGAAGTCCCACACGTGTTCGAGGATCTCGGCCTTGGAGACGACCTCCCCCCGGCGCAGCACCAGCTGCTCCAGCACGGCGAACTCCTTCGCGGTCAGCGCGATCTCGTCCTGGTCGCCCGGGTCCGCGCCGCGCAGCACCCGCCGGGCGCCGGTGTCGATCCTCAGGTCCCCGATCGTGTGCACCGGGGAGGAGCCCTTGGCCTGCGCCCGGCGGCGCAGCAGCGCGCGGACCCGGGCGACCAGGACGACGTAGGAGAACGGTTTGGTGAGGTAGTCGTCGGCGCCGGTGTCCAGTCCCTCGGCCTCGTCGTACTCGCCGTCCTTGGCGGTCAGCATCAGGATCGGCACGTCGTGGCCGGCGGCCCGCAGGGTGGCGCAGACCCGGTAGCCGTTCATGCCGGGCAGCATGATGTCCAGCACGATCAGGTCGTACGGGGTCTGGGTCGCCCGGTGCAGACCCTCCAGGCCGTCGTGGACGACGTCCACGGCGTAGCCCTCCGCCGTCAGGCCCTTGGCCAGGGACAGCGCGAGTCGTTTCTCGTCCTCGACGATCAGCAGCCGCATGCGCACCAGGTTCCCAGACCGAAGCTGAAGTGATCTTCAGGTGCCTTCAGCGTGGCTTCAGGTGGCTCCAGGCAGCTTGGTGGACGTCGGAACGAACCGACGCCCAGCTACGGGGAGGAACTCCATGAAGCGCAACATCGTCATCGCCGCGCTGACCGCGACGGCCGTGATCGGCGGCGGGGCCACGCTGGCCTTCGCGGGAAGCGGCGACGGCGGCTCGGCGGCACCGTCCACGACGACCTCGCCCGCGTCGTCGGTCACGCTGCCGGCGGAGGACGACGACGACCGCGACGACGACGGTACGGAGGCGAAGAACACGGCCAGCGCCAAGGTCACGGCGGCGCAGGCGATCGAGGCGGCGCTGAAGGAGCGGCCGGGCACGGCGGTGTCGGCCGACCTCGACCACGAGGACGACGGCGACGACGGCCCCGCCGGCCTGCACTGGGAGGTGGACGTCCTGGGCAAGGGCGACACCTCGTACACGGTGTACGTCGACCCCGCCTCGGGGCAGATCCTGGACAGCCGGAGCGGCCAGGACGACGACGATGACGCCGAGGAGCGGAAGGCCGCGCAGGGCGCCGGTGTGAGCGCCGCCGAGGCCGCGACCGCCGCCGCCGCGAAGGGCTTCGTGACGTCCATCGACCTCGACGACGATGACCGCGCGGTCGCATGGGAGGTAGAGGTCTCGGACCCCAAGGGCACGGAGTCCGACTGGACCGTGAACACGAAGTCGGGCACGGTGACGGCGGACCGGAGCGACGACGACGGGTCGGACCGGGCGGACGACGACGGGTCGGACGACGGCACGAACCGGGCGGACGGCGACTCGGCGGACGACGGCACGAACGACGACGGGGCGAACGATTCCTCCGACGACGCCTCGGACAACCGTGGGGACGACGACTGACGGACCGGAACAGCGCGGCTGGGCGGCGGGGGCGATCCAAGAG
>NZ_JBHYUG010000023.1:52304-98529 GCF_042749375.1 Streptomyces sp. NPDC059477
CACTCCCTCGGGGGGGGTCAAATTTCCCCCCGCGCACGCTTGTCAAACGGGTGGGTACGAGGATTGCGGGACGGCACCCGGGGGGGGGGGGGGGGGGGGCTAAAAAATATTTTCCCCCCCCGCCGCCCTCACCCATTCCCACCCCAGGGGGCTAAGCCCCCTACCCCCCATCGGCCCTAAGGGCCTCGTCCTCAAACTCCGGGTGGCACAAAAACAAGGGCCAAGACCAAGGCAACGCCGACCCGACCCCTAACGCGCATGGGCGGGTGGGTGGGAAAAGGCGCGAGACGCCGGGCGCGGGCTGGCGCCGGGCCAAGGCCAACCCGGCCACGGACCCGCACGGGCGGGTGGGGGGCAAGGGCGCCGAACGCCGCGCACCACCCCATCGGCCTACGGCATCCCCCCCGTAACCCCCCGCACCAGCTCGTCCGCCGCCCCATAGGGATCCAACTCCCCGGCAACGATCCGCTCCGCGAGCGCGACCAGCCGCCGGTCCCCACGCAGGTCGGCGATCCGCTCGCGGAGGGCCGTGACGGCGATCGCCTCCACCTCATGAGCCGCGCGGACGCGCCGCCGCTCGGTCAGCACCCCCCGCTCCTCCATCCACGCCCGGTGCTTCTCCAGCGCCTCGACGACCTCGTCCACGCCCTCGGACCGCGCGGCGACCGTCTTGATGATCGGTGGCCGCCAGTCACCGGGCCCCCGGGCCTCGCCCAGGCCCAGCATGTGGTTCAGCTCGCGCGCGGTCACGTCGGCCCCGTCGCGGTCGGCCTTGTTGACGACGTACACGTCACCGATCTCCAGGATCCCGGCCTTCGCGGCCTGGACGCCGTCGCCCATGCCCGGCGCCAGCATGACGACCGAGGTGTCGGCCTGGGACGCGATCTCGACCTCGGACTGGCCGACCCCGACCGTCTCGACCAGGATCACCTCGCAGCCCGCCGCGTCCAGCACCCGGATGGCCTGCGGGGCGGACCGGGCGAGCCCGCCGAGATGGCCCCGGGTGGCCATGGAGCGGATGTAGACGCCGGGGTCGGAGGCGTGGTCGGCCATCCGGATCCGGTCGCCGAGCAGCGCGCCGCCGGAGAACGGCGAGGACGGGTCGACGGCCAGCACCCCGACCCGCCTCCCCTGCCCCCGGTACGCGCTCACCAGGGCCGACGTCGAGGTCGACTTCCCGACCCCCGGCGACCCGGTGATGCCGACGACGTACGCCCCGCCGGTGAGCGGGGCGAGCGCCGCCATGACCTCGCGGAGCTGCGGGGACGCCCCCTCCACCAGGGAGATCAGCCGGGCGACGGCTCGCGGCCGGCCTTCCCGCGCCTGGGCCACCAGCGTGGGGACGTCCTGCATCTCAGCTCCGTTCGGCCGACGAAGTTACGGCGTGGCGACGACGCGGCGACGTAAGAACGTGAAGCCGTGAAGACGCGGCGGCATCCGGACGGGTCAGCCCTTGGCCACCCGCACGATCAAAGCGTCCCCCTGCCCCCCGCCACCGCACAGCGCCGCCGCGCCGATGCCGCCGCCCCGGCGCTTCAGCTCCAGCGCCAGGTGGAGCACCAGCCGGGCGCCGGACATGCCGATCGGGTGGCCCAGGGCGATGGCGCCGCCGTTGACGTTCACCTTTTCCGGGGACACCCCGAGGTCCTTCGTTGACTGGAGGGCCACGGCGGCGAACGCCTCGTTGATCTCGATGAGGTCCAGGTCCCCGGCGGCGATGCCCTCCTTCTTCAGGGCGTGCGCGATGGCGTTGGACGGCTGGGACTGGAGGGAGTTGTCCGGGCCCGCCACATTGCCGTGGGCGCCGATCTCGGCGATCCAGTCCAGGCCCAGCTCCAGCGCCTTCGCCTTGCTCATGACGACGACGGCGGCGGCACCGTCGGAGATCTGCGAGGCGGTGCCCGCGGTGATCGTGCCGTCCTTGGTGAACGCCGGGCGCAGCTTGGCCAGCGTCTCGACCGTGGTATCGGCGCGGATGCCCTCGTCCTTGCTGACCAGGACCGGGTCGCCCTTGCGCTGCGGGATCTCCACGGGCGTGATCTCGGCCTCGAACAGGCCGTTCTTCTGGGCGGCGGCGGCGCGCTGGTGGCTGCGGGCGGCGATCTCGTCCTGCTCGGCGCGGCCGAGACCCAGGCGCGTGTTGTGCTTCTCGGTGGACTCGCCCATGGGGATGTTCTCCCACGGGTCGGTCAGCCCGTCGTACGCCATGGCGTCGAGCATCTCGATCGCACCGTACTTGTAGCCCTCGCGGGACTTGGGCAGCAGGTGCGGGGCGTTGGTCATGGACTCCTGGCCGCCCGCGACGATGATGTCGAACTCGCCGGCCCGGATCAGCTGGTCGGCCAGCGCGATGGCGTCGAGGCCGGAGAGACAGACCTTGTTGATGGTGAGCGCCGGGACGCTCATCGGGATGCCCGCCTTGACGGCCGCCTGGCGGGCCGGGATCTGGCCGGCGCCGGATGTGAGCACCTGGCCCATGATCACGTACTGCACCTGGTCGCCACCGATCCCCGCACGGTCCAGGGCGGCCTTGATCGCGAAACCGCCGAGGTCGGCTCCGGAGAAGGACTTCAGCGAACCCAGCAGCCGTCCCATGGGCGTGCGTGCGCCCGCGACGATCACCGAGCCGGTCGTACCGGAATTTCCAGAAGACATGAGCTGCGATCCCCTTACCGGCCTGCACCAGGCCGAGGACTGTGAACGAGGGTTTACTTCGAGCGTACTGAGGGGTGCTCCGGAACGTCATCGGGCCGTCGGTGTGATCGCGCGCACGTTGCGTAACCGGCGCGGTGGCGCTCCACTGAAACCATGCTGACGCGCATCGACCACATCGGGATCGCTTGTCATGACCTCGACGCGACTGTCGAGTTCTACAAGAACACCTACGGCTTCGAGGTCTTCCACACCGAGATCAACGAGGAGCAGGGCGTCCGCGAGGCCATGCTGAAGATCAACGAGACCTCGGACGGCGGCGCCTCCTACCTCCAACTGCTGGAGCCGACCCGCGAGGACTCGGCGGTGGGCAAGTGGCTCGCGAAGAACGGGGAGGGCGTGCATCACATCGCGTTCGGCACGGCGGACGTCGACTCCGACGCCGACGCGATCCGGCAGAAGGGGGTCCGGGTGCTGTACGACGAGCCCCGGCGCGGCTCCATGGGGTCCCGGATCACGTTTCTGCATCCCAAGGATTGTCATGGCGTACTGACAGAACTGGTCACTTCGGCGCCTGTTGAGTCCCCTGAGCACTGACCCACGTACATAGGGGCCGGTAGGGTTGGGTGCGGTCGCCGCTTCACCATGGGCGATCGGGGTCCTGCCGTCCGCCTGTGGCGTTGGGATCCGTGCCGGGGTCCGGGTTTCGGGGGTCGAGCGCCGGGGCAGCAGCCCAGGCTCCGCCGTTGATCTGACACCATTCCCCGGGGGCCTCGTCCGTAGGACGGACGGAGCCCGTACGGAGAGACTTGCGACCAGGGGACGGATGGGACCGCGCAGTGCGGGGCTACGAGAGCCAGGAGCGAGAGCCGGCGGCTGACGTCGACCACCTCTCTCGGTTCGAGGCCGAGATGAAGCGGCTGAAGACCGAGCGGGAAAAGGCGATCCAGCACGCCGAGGACCTCGGCTACCAGGTCGAGGTGCTGCGCGCCAAGCTGCACGAGGCGCGGCGCACCATCATGTCCCGGCCGGCCTACGACGGGGCCGATCTCGGCTACCAGGCCGAGCAGTTGCTGCGCAACGCGCAGCTTCAGGCCGACCAGCTGCGCGCGGACGCCGAGCGCGAGCTGAGTCAGGCCCGGGCGCAGACCCAGCGGATCCTCCAGGAGCACGCCGAGCACTCGGCCCGGCTCCAGGCGGAGCTGCACCAGGAGGCGGTGGCCCGGCGCCAGCAGCTCGACCAGGAGCTGTCCGAGCGCCGGCAGAACGTCGAGTCGCACGTCAACGAGAACGTGGCGTGGGCCGAGCAGCTGCGGGCCCGCACCGAGTCGCAGGCCCGCCGGCTCCTGGACGAGTCCCGGGGCGAGGCCGAGAAGGCCATGGCCACCGCCCGTGCCGAGGCCGAGCGGGTGACCGGCGAGGCCCGGCAGCGGCTGCGCGAGGACGCCGAGGCGGCCCGTACGGAGGCCGAGCAGCTGATGCGCCGGGCCCGCACGGACGCCGAGCGGATGCTGAACGCGGCGTCGGCCCAGGCCCAGGAGGCCACCGACCGCGCCGAGCAGCTGCGCTCGTCCACGGCGACCGAGTCCGACTCCGCCCGGCGCCAGGCGCAGGAGCTGAGCCGGGCCGCCGAGCAGCGGATGGCCGAGGCCGGGGAGGCGCTGCGCAAGGCGCAGTCCGAGGCGGACAAGGTGCTCGGCGAGGCCAAGGAGGCCGCCGCGAAGGCCCTCTCCGGCGCCGAGGCGGCCAATGAGCAGCGGGCGCGTACGGCCAAGGAGCAGGTGGCCCGGCTGGTCAGCGAGGCCACCAAGGAGGCCGAGGCGACGAAGGCGGAGGCCGAGCAGGCCGTCGCCGACGCCCGCGCGGAGGCCGAGAAGCTGGTCGCGGAGGCCGCCGAGAAGGCCCGTGCGATCACCGCCGAGGAGAGCGCGACCCAGCTGTCCAAGGCGGCCAGGACCGCCGAGGACGTGCTCGACAAGGCGTCCGAGGAGGCGAAGCGGACCACCAAGGCCGCCGCCGAGGAGGCCGAGCGGATCCGCCGGGAGGCGGAGGCCGAGTCGGACCGGCTGCGCGCCGAGGCGCACGACCTGGCCGAGCAGCTCAAGGGCGCGGCGAAGGACGACACCAAGGAGTACCGCGCCAAGACCGTCGAGCTCCAGGAGGAGGCGCGGCGGCTGCGCGGCGAGGCCGAGCAGCTGCGCGCGGACGCGGTCGCCGAGGGCGAGCGGATCCGGGCGGAGGCGCGGCGCGAGGCGGTCCAGCAGATCGAGGAGGCGGCCCGGTCCGCCGAGGAGCTGCTGTCCAAGGCGAAGGCGGACGCGGACGAGCTGCGCCAGAGCGCGACGACGGACAGCGAGAAGGTCCGCACCGAGGCCATCGAGCGGGCGACCTCGCTGCGCCGGCAGGCCGAGGAGACGCTGGAGCGCACCCGCCAGGAGGCCGAGCGGCACCGCACCGAGGTCGTCGAGCAGGCCGACGGCATCAAGGCGGACGCCGAGCGCGACGCGCGCGAGCTGCACGAGGAGACCGAGCGCGCGATAGAGGCCCGCCGCGCGGAGGCCGCCGAGGAGCTGTCGCGGCTGCACGCGGAGGCCGAGCAGCGGCTCGCCGCCGCCGAGCAGGCCCTGGCCGAGGCTCGCGAGGAGGCGTCGCGGATCCGCCGGGAGGCCGCCGAGGAGAGCGAGCGGCTGCGCGCCGAGGCCGCCGAGCGCACCCGTGCCCTCCAGCAGCAGGCCGAGGCCGAGGCCGACCGGCTGCGCGACGAGGCCGCGGCGGACGCGTCCGCCTCCCGGGCCGAGGGCGAGACCGTCGCCGTACGGCTGCGGTCGGAGGCGGCGGCCGAGGCGGAGCGGCTGAAGGCGGAGGCGCAGGACACCGCGGACCGGGTGCGCGCGGAGGCGCAGGCCGCCGCCGAGCGCCTCGGCGCGGAGGCGTCGGAGACGCTGGCCGCCGCGCAGGAGGAGGCCGCCCGGCGCCGCCGCGAGGCCGACGACCATCTCGGCACCGCGCGTCAGGAGGCGGACCAGGAGCGCGAGCGGGCCCGCGAGCAGAGCGAGGAACTGCTGGCCGCGGCGCGCAGGCGCGTCGAGGAGGCGCAGGCCGAGGCGGTACGGCTGGTCGAGGAGGCGGACCGCCGGGCCACCGAGCTGGTGTCGGCCGCCGACCTCCACGCCCAGCAGGTACGGGACTCGGTCGCCGGGCTGCACGAGCAGGCGCAGGAGGAGATCGCGGGGCTGCGTTCGGCCGCCGAGCACTCCGCGGAGCGCACCCGCCGGGAGGCCGGGGAGGAGTCCGACCGGGTCCGCGCCGACGCCTACGCGGAGCGGGACCGGGCCTCGCAGGACGCGAACCGGGTGCTGCACCGGGCCAACGAGGAGTCGGAGGCCGCCAAGGCGCTCGCGGAGCGCACGGTGGGCGACGCCATCGCCGAGTCGGAGCGGCTGCGCGGCGAGGCCGCCGAGCACGCCCAGCGGGCGCGTACGCAGGCGTCGGACACCATCGCGCAGGCCGAGCAGGACGCCTCGCGCACCCGCGCGGAGGCCCGGGAGGACGCCAACCGGATGCGCTCCGACGCGGCGGCGCAGTCGGACACCCTGATCACCGAGAGCCGCAAGGAGGCCGAGCGCCTCACCAACGAGACGGTCGCGGAGACGGACCGGGTGCGCGGCGAGACCCGCGAGGCCGCGGACAAACTCCTCGCGGACGCCACCGCCGAAGCCGAACGCCTCACCACCGAGACCGCCACGGAAACCGACCGGGTACGCAACGAAACCCGCCAGGCCGCGGACAAACTCCTCGCGGACGCCACCGCCGAAGCCGAACGCCTCACCAACGAGACGGTCACAGAGACCGACCGGATGCGTGGCGAGTCCCGCCGGGCCGCCGACAAGCTGGTCGCGGACGCCTCCGGTGAGGCCGAGCGGCTGCGGGCCGAGGCCGCCGAGACGGTGGGCAGCGCGCAGCAGCACGCCGAGCGGGTCCGCGCCGAGTCGGAGCGGATGGAGAAGCGGGCCGCCGCCGAGGCGGAGCGGCTGACGTCGGCCGCGCGCGAGGAGGCCGACCGGACGCTGGACGGGGCCCGCAAGGACGCCAACAAGCGGCGTTCGGAGGCGGCCGAGCAGGTGGACACGCTCATCACGGAGACCGCGGCCGAGGCCGACAAGCTGCTGACGGAGGCTCAGCAGCAGGCGCAGAAGACCACCGCCGACGCCGAGGCGCAGGCGGACTCCATGGTCGGCGCGGCCCGCAGCGAGGCGGACCGGCTGGTCGCCGAGGCGACCATCGAGGGCAACCAGACGGTGGAGAAGGCCCGTACGGACGCGGACGAACTGCTCGTCGGCACCCGCCGGGACGCGACCGCCATCAGGGAGCGCGCGGAGGAGCTGCGCGACCGGATCACCTCCGAGATCGAGGAGTTGCACGAGCGGGCCCGGCGCGAGGCCGCCGAGACGATGAAGTCGACCGGCGACCGCTGCGACGCGCTCATCAAGGCGTCCGAGGAGCAGTTGACGAAGGCTCAGGCCAAGGCCAAGGAGCTGGTCACGGACGCCAACTCCGAGGCGGGCAAGGTCCGGATCGCCGCCGTGAAGAAGGCGGAGGGCCTGCTGAAGGAGGCCGAGCTGAAGAAGGCCTCGCTGATCAAGGAGGCCGAGGAGCTGAAGCTGGAGGCGATCCGCGAGGCCCGGCGCACGGTCGAGGAGGGCCGGCGCGAGCTGGAGGTGCTGGTGCGCCGCCGCGAGGACATCAACGCCGAGATCTCCCGGGTGCAGGATGTGCTGGAGGCGCTGGAGTCGTTCGAGGCGCCGGTGACCGGCAAGGATTCCGTCAAGGCCGGTGCCACGGTCGGCGCCCCACGATCGGGTGGCAAGTCGGCGGATGGCTAGCGGACGCCGGGCGCGCTGTCCGGGTCCGGTCACCGGGCTCGGGCGGTGGGTGATCGACGCAGGTGAACGGGGGCGGTTGCCCGGTCCGCAGCGGGGCATGGGAGAGTGTCCGTGCCCTCGACAGGCGCCGCTCGGGCCCGCGCGCACGGCGCGATCCGCCGGTCCGGCGCTTGCGCGGGGCACCGACTTCCGTATCTGCTGGGGCCTTTGACTATGTCTCTGGCAGGGACTCTGGCAAGTTGTCTGACGGCTGGCCACCCAAAAGGGGTGTCATTCTCCAGATCAAACACGCATCCGCTCGATGACACACCGCTTCGGCCCCTAGGATTCCCCCTATCACCTCACCGGTCTCTTTCGACAGGAACCCCATGAGCGACACTTCCCCCTACGGCTTCGAGCTTGTGCGGCGTGGGTACGACCGCGCTCAGGTGGACGAACGTATCTCCAAGCTCGTCTCCGACCGTGACAGCGCTCTCGCCCGCATCACCGCTCTGGAAAAGCGCATCGAGGAACTCCACCTTGAGACGCAGAACGCCCAGGCCCAGGTGAGCGACGCGGAGCCGTCGTACGCCGGGCTCGGCGCCCGCGTCGAGAAGATCCTCCGTCTTGCCGAGGAGGAGGCGAAGGACCTGCGTGAGGAGGCCCGGCGCGCGGCGGAGCAGCACCGCGAACTCGCCGAGTCGGCCGCCCAGCAGGTGCGCAACGACGCCGAGTCCTTCGCCGCGGAGCGCAAGGCCAAGGCCGAGGACGAGGGCGTCCGGATCGTCGAGAAGGCCAAGAGCGACGCCTCGCAGCTGCGCTCGGAGGCGCAGAAGGACGCGCAGTCCAAGCGGGAGGAGGCGGACGCCCTCTTCGAGGAGACCCGCGCCAAGGCCGCGCAGGCCGCCGCCGACTTCGAGACCAACCTGGCCAAGCGGCGCGAGCAGTCCGAGCGGGATCTGGCCTCGCGTCAGCAGAAGGCCGAGAAGCGTCTCGCGGAGATCGAGCACCGGGCGGAGCAGCTGCGCCTGGAGGCGGAGAAGCTGCGCACCGACGCCGAGCGCCGCGCCCGCCAGACGGTGGAGACCGCACAGCGCCAGGCCGAGGACATCGTGGCCGACGCCAACGCCAAGGCCGACCGGATCCGTTCGGAATCCGAGCGCGAGCTGGCCGCCCTCACCAACCGCCGCGACTCCATCAACGCGCAGCTCACGAACGTCCGCGAGATGCTCGCGACGCTCACCGGCGCCGCGGTGGCCGCTGCCAGTGCCCCGGCCGACGAAGAGCCGATCTCCCGTGGTGTCCCGGCCCAGCAGTCCCGTTAAGTCCGGTTAACTCCCGGTTGGTACTGGTGGGTACCGGTACGTCTTGGTAACGATCCGCGTACAACAGCTGAATACCTGCGCATCACGGCAAAGCCCTCTGCCCTACCAGTGGCAGGGGGCTTTGTCACGGTCTAGCGTTGGCCCATGATCGAGCTTGAGGGGCTGACGAAACGGTACGGCGACAAGATCGCGGTCAATGACCTCACCTTCCAGGTGCGGCCGGGCATCGTCACGGGGTTCCTCGGTCCGAACGGTGCCGGCAAGTCGACGACGATGCGGATGATGCTCGGCCTGGACCGTCCCACCGCGGGCGATGTACGGATCGACGGAGAGCACTACGACCGGTTGAAGGATCCGCTGAAGGCGATCGGCGCGCTGCTGGACGCGAAGGCGATGCACGGCGGGCGCAGCGCCTTCAACCATCTGCTGTGCCTGGCGCAGAGCAACGGCATCCCGCGCAGCCGGGTCACCGAGGTGCTGGACACGGTGGGCCTCACGGCGGTGGCGAAGAAGAAGGCCAAGGGGTTCTCGCTGGGCATGGGCCAGCGGCTCGGCATCGCGGGCGCGCTGCTGGGCGATCCGCGGATCCTGATGTTCGACGAGCCGGTCAACGGGCTCGACCCCGAGGGCATCCACTGGATCCGCAATCTGATGAAATCGCTGGCCGGGCAGGGGCGTACGGTCTTCGTCTCGTCGCATCTGATGAGCGAGATGGCGCTGACCGCCGACCATCTGGTGGTGATCGGCCAGGGCCGGCTGCTGGCGGACACGTCGATGGCGGACTTCATCGCGCAGAACTCGCGCAGTTACGTCCGGATCCGCACCCCGCAGCGCGAGCGGCTGCTCGACGCGCTGCACGGCAGCGGCATCACGGTGGTGGAGAACGGCAACGGGACGCTGGAGGTCGAGGGCGACCAGGGGGAGCAGATCGGTGAGCTGGCGGCGCGGCACCAGATCGTGCTGCATGAGCTGAGTCCGCAGCGGGCCTCACTTGAAGAAGCGTTCATGCAGCTGACGGCGGAGTCGGTCGAGTACCACGCCCACGACGGCACGCCGGCGACCGGTCCCGCCCCCGTCCCACAGCAGCAGCAGTGGGGCGAGGGATGGAACGGCGGCGACGGGAAGAGGGGCGCCTGATCATGGCGGCGACACAGGTCATCCAGTCCGAGTGGACCAAGATCCGGTCGGTGGCGTCCACGGTGTGGACACTCGCCCTCGCCGTGGTGGTCACCGTCGGGCTCGGCATGCTCATCTCCGCGCTCACCAAGAGCCAGTACGACAATCTCTCCGAGACCGAGCGGCTCTCCTTCGATCCGACGTTCATCAGCTTCGCCGGGATGAGTCTGGGCCAGCTGGCGCTGATCGTGTTCGGGGTGCTGGTGGTCTCCAACGAGTACTCGACCGGCATGATCCGCACCTCGCTGGCCGCCGTTCCGCAGCGCGGCACCCTGCTCTTCAGCAAGGTCGCGGTCGCCACCGCGCTCGCCCTGGTCGTCGGGATGGTGACCAGCTTCATCACCTTCTTCCTCGGTCAGCTCATGCTCGGCGACCTGAAGGCGTCGATCGGCGACCCGGGCGTGCTGCGCGCGGTCATCGGCGGCGGCCTCTACATGACCCTCATCGCGATGTTCTCGATGGGCGTCGCCGCGATGCTGCGCTCACCGATGCTGTCCCTGGGCATTCTGATGCCGTTCTTCTTCCTGATCTCCACCATCCTGGGCGCCGTCAGCGCCACCAAGAAGGTCGGCCAATACCTCCCTGACCAGGCCGGCAGCAAGATCATGCAGGTCGTCACCCCGATCAACGACGACACGCCCTACGGGCCGTGGGGCGGGCTCGCGATCATGGTTGCCTGGGTGGCGGCGGCGCTGGTGGGGGGTTATGTGCTGCTGAAGCGGAGGGACGCGTAGGAGCCGGGATGCGCGCGAACGCCGACCGGCGTGGGTCTGCCGTAACGTTTTGCTCGGTCTTGGCCGGAACCGGTGGAGCCCGGATATCCTCCTAACCCTTACGGGGGCGTGTGCCCCGCTGTCCTGAGCCATTTTGTGGGTGCGGAGCATGATCGAAGCAGTCGGCCTGACCAAGCGCTACGGCGACAAGACCGCTGTGTACAACCTGTCCTTCCAGGTCCGTCCGGGCACGGTCACCGGCTTCCTCGGGCCCAACGGCTCGGGCAAGTCGACGACGATGCGGATGATCCTCGGCCTGGACAACCCGACCTCGGGTCATGTGACCATCGGCGGTCACCCCTACCGCAAGCTGCCCAACGCGCCCCGGCAGGTCGGCGCCCTGCTGGACGCCAAGGCGGTGCACGGCGGCCGGTCGGCCCGCAACCATCTGCTGAGCCTCGCCCAGCTCTCCGGCATCCCGGCCCGCCGGGTCGACGAGGTGCTCGGCGTGGTCGGCCTCCAGGACGTCGCCACCCGGCGCTCCAAGGGCTTCTCCCTCGGTATGGGCCAGCGCCTGGGCATCGCCGGGGCACTGCTCGGCGACCCCCAGGTGCTGCTCTTCGACGAGCCGGTCAACGGCCTCGACCCCGAGGGCATCCTCTGGGTCCGCAACCTGATGAAATCGCTCGCCGCCGAGGGCCGTACGGTCTTCGTCTCCTCGCATCTGATGAGCGAGATGGCGCTGACCGCCGACCACCTCGTCGTGATCGGCCGCGGCCAGTTGCTGGCCGACATGAGCGTGCAGGACTTCATCGCCGCGAACTCCGCCGGATTCGCCCGGGTCCGCACCCCCGACGCCGACCCGCAGCTGCGCGAGAAGCTGGCGTCCGCGCTCGCCGAGGCCGGCGGCCATGTGCTGCCCGAGCCGGACGGCGCGCTGCGGGTGACCGGGCTGCATCTGCCGCGGATCAGCGACATCGCCCATGACAGCGACGTACGGCTGTGGGAGCTGTCCCCGCACCAGGCGTCGCTGGAGGAGGCGTACATGCGGATGACGGCGGGCGCCGTCGACTACCGCTCCACCACCGACCAGAAGTCCGGCCTCCAGCAGCAGCTGCCGCCCGGCGTCCAGCCGCCGCCCCCGGTCCCGGGCCAGGGGCAGCCGGGCTGGTACGCGCCCCCGCCGCCGCAGCAGCAGGGCGGCCGGCCGTTCGCGATACAGCCGCCGGGCGCGCCCGCGCAGGGGGCCAACCCGTACCTCCAGCAGCGCCCGGCCGCACAGCCCGCCCCGGCGCCGGTCCCGCAGGCCGCTCCCGCCGTCCCGGCCGCCCCGCCGACTCCGGCGCCCGCTCCCGCCACGCCGGGCGCCCCGCCGCCGCCCGCGCCCCCCGCCGCCGCCCCGGCCGCCGCCGACCCCACCAAGCCCGAGGACCCCCGATGAGCACGCCCCAGCCCCCTCTGCCGCAGGCCGCGCCCCAAGTCGCGTACCCGGGCTACACCTCGCCGATCCCCGTGGTCCGTACGCACCTCGGGCACGCGGTCGCCTCGGAGTGGACGAAGATCAAGTCGATCCGCTCCACGCTCTGGACGCTCGGTGTCTTCGTGGTGCTGGTCGTCGGCATCGGCCTGCTGACCGCGCTGATCGTCAGCAGCAACACCAACGAGGCCGACCTGGGCGGCGAGAGCCCGCTCGCCCTCGGCTTCTTCGGGCTGCTGCTCGGCTGCATGTGCATCATCACCCTGGGCGTGCTGACCACCGCCTCCGAGTACGGCACGGGCATGATCCGCACCACGATGACCGCCTGCCCCACCCGCGGCCGGGTGCTGGCGGCGAAGTCGATCGTGTTCTTCGCGCTGGCCTTCGTGGTGACGCTGGTGTCGGTCGGATTCGTCGCGATCGTGCAGAGCGCCCTGCTGACGGGGGCCCGGGAGCCGACCGCCCAGGAGTGGCTGAAGGCCACCGTCGGCATCTCGCTCTACATCGCGCTGCTCGGACTGCTCTCGCTGATCATCGGCTCGATCATCCGGCACTCGGCGGGCGCCATCACCATCATGATCGCCGCCGTGCTGGCGCCGCTGGTGATCGCGCTGTTCATGTTCTCCTCGTCGCTGGAGCCCATCCGCGACGCGCTGTTCGAGTACTCGATCCCGAACCAGCTCTCCATCTTCTACGCCAACTCCCTCAGCGAGTCCGGCCCCTCCGGCTGGGACCCGCTGTGGATCATCATCGGCGTCACCGCCGCCGCCTTCGCCGGCGCGTACGCGCTGCTGGAGCGGCGGGACGTGTAGAACCCGGCGGCCGGGAGGGCCGCGGAAGCGGCGAGGCGCTAGAACTTCGGCGCGTTTCTGGACCGCTGCACCCGCGTGGTGCGGCGGTCCCGCGCGTTCCAGCACGCCTTGTGCCAGTGCCGCCGGTCGTCCACCCCTGAGTGGTCGGGCCAGACGACGACATGCGGGACACCGTCGGGGATCAGCTGGTCGCACCCCGGGCAGCGGTACGACTTGCCCTGCGCGCTCGCCCCGGCCACATGCCGGACGTTCCACTCCTCGCCCTGCCAGCGCACCGAGGACTGCCAGCCGCCGTAGCGCCCGGGGCCGTCGTCCCCGGCACCGTCGGCGGAGGGGTCGGCACCCTTCGGGCCCTTGGGTCGGTTGCGACGCGGGGACACGGAACACCTCACGGGGCTATACAGGGAGCAGGGTCCGGCTCAAGCCTACGCGGCGCGGACCGGGGTACGCGGAGCACCGAAGACCCGCAAGTCCCCCACGATCCCCTCGCATTCTCCCGACTATCCGCATATCTCTTCGCCAAGCCGTGACCTCGGCACGTGTCAGACGGTTATGCCGCGTGGGGGAGCTCCGCGTCGGAGCCGAGGAAGCAGGAAGACATGCGCGTTGGAACATTCGTGTTGGCGGCCCAGTTCCCGGGTCAGGGCCAGGCGGAGGCGCTGCATCGCGCGGTCCGCTCGGCCGAGGTCGCCGAGGAGGCCGGGCTCGACTCGGTCTGGCTGGCCGAGCACCACTTCGTGCCGTACGGCGTCTGCCCGTCGGCCGTCACCCTGGCCGCGCTGGTACTGGGCCGCACCCAGCGCATCCGGGTCGGTACGGCGGTCAGCGTGCTGCCCACCACCCACCCCGTGTCCCTCGGCGAGCAGGCCGCGCTGCTGCATGTGGCGAGCGGCGGCCGGTTCTCCCTCGGCGTCGGGCGCGGCGGCCCCTGGGTGGACCTGGAGGTCTTCGGCGCCGGTCTGGAGGCGTACGAGAAGGGGTACCCGGAATCACTCGATCTGCTGGCCCGCTGGCTGCGCGAGCCGTCGGTCGGCGCGTGCGGGGAGCGCTACGAGTTCCGTGAGGTGACCGTCGTCCCCAGACCGTCACAGGCGCTGTCGTGCGCCCCGGGGCCCGAGCTGCTGGTCGCGTGCACCTCGCCGGGGAGCGTGCGGATGGCCGCCGAGCGGGGGCTGCCGATGCTGCTCGGCATGCACATCGGCGACGAGGAGAAGGCCGAGATGGTGACCCTGTGGCGCGGCTGCGCGCGGGCCGCCGGACGCGGTGAGGAGGAGGTCCGGGGCGCGGGCCATGTCTCCGCGGGCGTCTGCCAGATCGCCGACCGGCGTACGGACGCGCAGGAGACGCTGCTGAAGGCGATGCCGGGCTGGCTGAAGCAGGGGCTCGACGCCCATATGACGGTCGACGGCCGGGAGCGCCGGATGCGCGATCCGCTGGCGTACACCGAACTGCTCTGCGGGCTGCACCCGGTGGGCACCCCCCGGCTGTGCGCCGACCGGCTCGCGGCGACCGGCGAACGGACCGGCATCTCCCGCTTCGCCCTGCTCGTCGAGGGCTCGGGCGACCTGGCGGCGACGGAGGAGAACGTACGACGACTGGGCACCGAGGTGCTGGCGCAGTTGGGGTGAGCGGCGGTCGGGCGGGGGGCTGCCGAGCAGCGGCGGGGCCGGGGGCTCGGGGCGGGCGACGGGCTCGGGCGCGGCAACGGGCTTGAGGTGGGCAACGGACTCGGGCAGGGCTCGGGGCCAGGCTCGGGCCAGGGGCTCGACGCCCTCCGCGTCTGGCGCGGCGAACGAGCGCGCGGGCTCGGGACACCGGTCCGGCCTTTGGGCCCAGGACACGGGCCCGGCGCACGGGCTGAAGAGACGGCCGCCCGGCGTACGGACTCGGGACACGGGCCGACGCACAGGCCGAGGAAACAGGCCCAGGACACCGCCCGGCGTACGGACTCGGGACACGGGCCGGGAGACGGGCCCGGCGCACTGACCCAGGAAACAGGCCCGGGACACGGCCTCGGCGGACGGACTCGGCGTACAGACCCGGCGTACGGATCGGCTCACGGCCTCGGCGGACGGATCCGCCACGGATCACTCACCGCGAGATGCTCCCCGCCGCCCGCGACCCGCTCTCCGTTCCTCGCAAGGCACCGCCCCACAAGACGTGCCCCGAATACCCCCCACGCGATACGCCCCGCAAGGTACGCCTCACAGCGAGTGCCCCACAGGAAGTGCCCCGCAAGGTGTGACCCCACAGGGAGTGCCCCGCCAGGCACCGCCCCGCGAGGCGCTCCCCGGCGAGGCGCTCCCCCTCGGCGGCGCCCGCCGCCGGGGACCTGCCGCTCCGGTACTGATCGCACCTCCCGCGTCCGGAGCGGCAAGCAAAGGCCTGAGCCGACTCAGCAGTCCCGGAGTTCCGGGGACTGGTTCAGCAGCTGACCACGGATCGAGGTGAAGCGGGCCAGCCTGTCGTCCGCCGAGGCGTCCAGCGGGAACACCGCCACCCGGTGGCAGTTCTGGAAGGCCAGCCGCACACCGAAGTGCCGCTGGAGCGCACCGCGGATCGCGTCACTCGCGAGCGCACGCAGCAACTGACCGCGTGCCTGCTCGTCCGGCGGGGGCGTCTGGTTGTCGGCGAAATGACCGCCGTCCACCTTCAGCTGGGCCACCAGGGAGCTGACCATCTCCCACGCGTAAGGCAGGGAGGTCCGGACGCAGTCGACGAAGGCTGCTTCGTCGACCTCGCCTCGCTCGGCCTGTTCGAGTAGGGCCGGTGAGACGTCGAGCGACATGGGTTCTCCTCTCGCACCCCCGACCAGCAGGGGTTGCCGGACAGAAAAGGGAGGGCGACGCCGAACACGGTGCGTACACAGATCGCGACCTCCCGTTCATACCGTAGGCAACTGTTCGGGGTGGCACCAGGCGAATAGGCACACCCGGTGGACGCTTTACGCGCACAATCGGCCAGGGACGAACAGGAGTGATCTAACAGAACTCGGGCAGTGTCCCGAGCGGCCCGGGACGTGCGGGACGGACGAGCCCTGGGCGAATCGCGCGGACCGGTGCGGGTCGAGTAGCGTTGCCGACCATGCGTCTCGTCATCGCCCGCTGCTCGGTCGACTACGCCGGCCGGCTCACCGCCCATCTGCCCACCGCACCCCGTCTGATCCTGGTGAAGGCGGACGGCAGCGTCTCGATCCACGCGGACGACCGCGCCTACAAGCCGCTCAACTGGATGTCACCGCCGTGCACGCTCAAGGAGGGCAGCGGCGACGAGGACGGCGTCTGGACGGTCGTCAACAAGGGCGGTGAGAAGCTGATCATCACGATGGAGGAGATCCTCCACGACTCGTCGCACGAACTCGGCCTCGATCCCGGCCTGATCAAGGATGGCGTGGAAGCACACCTCCAGGAACTCCTCGCCGACCGGATCGAGACCCTCGGCGACGGCTACACGCTGATCCGCCGCGAGTACATGACCGCCATCGGCCCGGTCGACATCCTGTGCCGTGACGCCGAGGGCCGGACGGTCGCGGTGGAGATCAAGCGACGCGGCGAGATCGACGGCGTCGAGCAGCTGACCCGCTATCTGGAACTCCTCAACCGCGACCCCCATCTCGCGCCGGTCCGCGGCATCTTCGCCGCGCAGGAGATCAAGCCGCAGGCCCGGGTCCTCGCCACGGACCGCGGCATCGGCTGCCAGATCCTGGACTACAACGCCCTGCGCGGCATCAAGGACGACAAACTGCGGCTGTTCTGACGCGCGGGCAGAGCGTCGCGGCGGCACCTGGCTGTTCCGTCGTACGGATGACGTACGGATGACGCACGGATGGCATACAGGACGTCAGATCCCGGACACCTCGGTGCCGCTCGGTGTTCCCCCTGCGGTCGCCTCGGACCCCCCAGAGCCTTCGTTCGGCTGGGGGGCGCTCGCCGTCGTGCTCGGGGCAGGGCCGCTCGCCGAGTCGGACGTGGTGGGGCCCGTGGGGGTGTCGGACGGCGGCTGCGGGGTGTCGGTGGGCGTCGCTGACGGCGATTCCGATTCCGATTCCGTGGGTGTGGGCGACGCCGACGGCGAGTTGGACGAGGGCGAGGACGACGGCCGGTCCGAGTTCGAGGTCGACGGGCGCGGTGAGGTCCGGCTCGGCGACGGCGAAGGCGACGTACCGCCGCTGCCCTGTGTGCCGCTCGGCTCGTCCGACGGCCCGCCGGTGCCGGTGCCGGCCGTGGCGGCCGGTGTCGGGTCGTCCGTCGTGCCGAGTGTGCCGTCGGGGCCGGGGTCGGTGTGCCGTGGGGTCGCCGCGCCGGTGCCGCCGTCGTCGGAGGCGTCGGCGCCCAGGTTGTCGTCGCCGATGTCCTGGCTCGCGGACGGGTTGACGCCGACCTGCTCGGCCGGTGGATCGCCCTCGCTGTTGGAGGTGGCGCCGAGGGTGACGACCGTACCGAGCACGGCGGCCAGCAGGGCGCCCGCGCCGGCCGCCACCAGGTTGCGCCGGGCGAAGCCGCGCAGCCCGCCGCGGGCCTTGCGGGAGCCGGGGTCGCTGCGGTGGGTCACCAGCGTGCCGTCGTCCAGCCGCTGCAACGGCGGGAACTCGCCGAGCCCGGCCGGCACCGGGCCGGGCGGGAGCGCCGGCGCCGCGGAGCGGGCGTCGGGCGCCTGCTCCCCCGCGGGGGCGCCGAGGGCCAGGACGCCGATGCCCGGCGTGGTGCCCGCGCGGTCGTCGACGAGGGCCAGCGCCCGGCGTCCGGAGACCGTGCCGCGCTTGTCGGCGAGCGCCGCGCGCAGACCGATGGACGTCTCCAGTTCCGTACGGGCCCGGTCCAGCCGTCCGCCGCACAGGGCGAGGACGCCCAGTTCATGGTGGAAGTAGGCCTGTTCCGCGACCTCGCCGGAGAGCCGGGACGCCTCGCCGCCCGCGCGCAGCGCCCGTTCCCAGGCGCTCCAGTGCAGCCCCGCGGCGAACGCGGGCGCAGCCGTACGGGCCAGCCGCACGGCGATGCTCTCCTCGCCCTCCTCGGGCGCGGTGGTGAGCGGCACCAGCACGCCGAGCGCGGCGAGCAGCGCGTCGGCCTCGGCGCAGACGCGTTCCGGGGTCACCGAGGGGTGTCCGGCCCACCAGGCGTAGTGCGTGGCGGCGGTGAGGGCCTGGGCGTCGACGTCGTCGGCGTAGCCGGCGGCGGCCAGTTGGGTCAGGACACCGGCCGCCAGACGGTAGCGGGGGCCCGCCGGGGAGACCAGGGCGCAGCTCAGCAGCTCGCCGAGGGCGGCGTCCGCGTGGGTGTCGCCGACCAGCGCGGGCAGATGCGCCTGGTGCGGCACCTCGCCGTCGAGTGCGACCGCGAAGCGCAGGGTGGCGCGGGCGGCGGGGCTCAGCCGGGAGGCGAGCAGCGCGGCGGGGGCGGCACCCTCGCCCAGCGAGGGCAGCGGGATCTCGTCGAAGACCGGGGCGCCGGGTACGGCGTCGAAGGGCGCGGCGGGGAGTGCGGGCAGTCCGGGCAGTTCCTGGAAGACGCCGAACTCGTCGAGGGCGTCGGCGCCGGCCCGCAGCCGGTCGCGCTGCCGCAGCAGGGCGCCGGCCTGCACGAACCGCAGCGGCAGGCCCTCGGACTCGAACCACAGGTCGCCGGCCCAGTTGGCCTCGTCCTCGGTGAGCGCCCGGCCGACGGCCCGGGCCAGCAGCTCCAGTCCACCGGCCCGGTCCAGGCCGCTGAGGACGACCTCCTCCACGGCGGACCCGGCGGACGGCGCGGCGATCTCCGGGGTCGCGGTGAACACGAAGGCGCACTCGGGGGTGGCGTCGAGGAGTTCGTCGAGCGCGGCGCCGCCGAACTCGATGTCGTCGACGGCCACGACCGCGCCCACCTCGGCGAGCAGCGCGCGCAGTTCATCGCCGTCGGGCCGGTACCGGGGCGCTTCATGGACGGCGTAGAAGAGGTCGTGGAGCAGGTCGTCGGGGCTGCGGCCGACGCCGCTGAGCCGGACCACGCCGTCGGGCGCGAGGTCGGCGCAGTCGCCGGCGACGAGGTCGAGCAGCCGGGTGCGGCCGAGGCCGCCGGGGCCGGTGAGGCGTACCGAACGGCCGCGCGCGAGCAGCCGTACCAGCCGCTCGCGCTCCTCCTGGCGGCCCAGCAACGGCAGCTCGGGCCGGGCGGGGCCGGGTGGCAGGGGCGGGGCGGTGGCGCGGGCGGCCCCGGCGCGGGCGGCGGCGCCGAGCTTGCCGGGCCTGGCCGGGCGTTCCCCGGGCGGGCAGATCTCGATCTCGCTGCCGTCGACGGGGTTGACGGTGAGCAGCAGTTCGCCGGTGACGAGCTGTGTCGTACGGGCCAGCGCGGGTGTGTGCTGGCCGAAATCCTGGGCGAGGGAGTCCCGGGGCGGGCGCGGGCGCGGCGTCTCGCCGTCGCCTTCGTGGCCGTACCCCTCGGGTCCCCGGTCGATCGGGTCCATCGGTTTCAAGCCCCCCAAAAGCGTCGTGGCGTGGGCCCCTCCCGGCCTGCTGCACACTGCGCTGTCGCTTCTGGTCCGGTGCCCGCTTCAGGGTGTTCGGGCGGCGGGCATTCGAACCGTAAACCTTTGCACAGTATCCACGACAGCCCGGGGTACCGGGCCGCCCGACAGGTCACGGTCTCGTGAGAATTGTGCGCGTCGCACGGTTTTCCGCGCGTGCGTCCGACCCGTCCTACGGTCCGTGCGGCCGTCCTACGGTCCGTGCCGCCCGTCGTACGGTCCTGCCGCACGGTGTCGCATTCGGTCGCGCGCAGTCGCACGCCGTCGTACGCCGTCGCATTCCGTCGCACGGTTCGCCCGGGCCCTGCCGGGGTCATACGCGGGGCAGTGACTCCACCCCGATGCCGCCCTCGATGGCGAGGATCCGGTGCAGCCGGGTGGCGACCAGCAGGCGTTGCATCTGCGGCGGTACGTCGCGCAGCACCAGGCGTCGGCCGCAGCGTCCGGCCCGCCGGTGCGCCCCCATGATCACTCCGAGTCCGGTGGCGTCCCAGGAGTCCAGTTCGGACAGGTCCAGGATGAGATCGCCGACGCCGTCGTCGACCGCTGTGTGCAGGGCCGTTCGGGCGTCCGCCGCGCTGCGGACGTCGAGGCGGCCCCCGACGACCAGCTCGGCGTGGTCGCCCCTGATGTGCATATGCGCTCCCCGTGATGCGTCGTGTTGCTTCGCGGTGGTGATGTCCGATGCGGTGGTGATGTGCGGTGTGCGGTGCCATATGTGTTGCGATGTGCGTCGACGCAACCTCTGACTGCGCTGGGCGCTCCCGGGTTGCCGTCTGTGAGCGAACCGATACCGAATTCACCCCGAGGTGTGATGCCCCAGGGGTTTGTGCGGCTGATCGGCCGCAGGTACGGGCTCAGTGGCTGTAGAAGCCCTGCCCGCTCTTGCGTCCGATGTCACCGGCGTCCACCATCCGGCGCATCAGCTCCGGCGGGGCGAACTTCTCGTCCTGGGTCTCGGTGTAGATGTTGCTGGTGGCGTGCAGCAGGATGTCGACGCCGGTGAGGTCGGCCGTGGCGAGCGGGCCCATGGCGTGGCCGAAGCCCAGTTTGCAGGCCAGGTCGATGTCCTCGGCGGTGGCGACGCCCGATTCGCAGAGCTTGGCGGCCTCGACGACGAGCGCGGAGATGAGCCGGGTGGTGACGAAGCCGGCCACGTCCCGGTTGACGACGATGCAGGTCTTGCCGGTGGACTCGGCGAACTCCCGTGCGGTGGCGAGGGTTTCGTCACTGGTCTTGTAGCCGCGTACCAGTTCGCACAGCTTCATCATCGGTACCGGTGAGAAGAAGTGGACGCCGACGACCCGTTCGGGGTGCTCGGTGATCGCCGCGATCTTGGTGATCGGGATGGCGGAGGTGTTGGAGGCGAGGATCGCGTCGTCCTTCACCAGCTTGTCCAGGGTGCGGAAGAGGTCGTGCTTGATGTCGAGCTTCTCGAAGACGGCCTCGATGACAACGTCCGCGTCCGCGGCGGCTTCCAGGTCGGTGGTCGTGGTGATCCGGGCGAGCGCGGCGTCGGCGTCGTGCGCCTCCAGCTTCCCCTTGGCGACGAACCTCTCCAGCGACGCCTCGATGCCGTCGGTGCCCCGCCGCAGCGCGTCCCCGGTGATGTCACGCAGGACGACGTCCCAGCCCGCCTGCGCGGAGACCTGGGCGATGCCGGAACCCATGAGGCCGGCCCCGATGACGGCGAGCTTCCGTGCCACTGTGCGACTCCCCTGATACGCGCTGTCGTTGTGTCCCTGGCCGGACCTTAGCGGTCGCAAGGGGCTGTGTGACCGCTTAGTAACGCGCGTCACGTCTCACATGACGGACATCACACCGACGGTGGTCCGACCATCACATCGACGGTTGTAAGGAGTTCGGATGAGCGGCTCGGCGGGGGCAGTTGGGCGGGGGCGTGGGGGACTTTCGGGCGGGGGTGTGTGGGCTGCTGGGCGGGGTGAGTTGGGGCCCGCGAGGCGGGGTGGGGGCCCGGGCCAGGGCGTGCGGGCCTCGCGTGGGCGGGCGTTGATCTCACGGGCGGGCGGGCCCGACGCATGAGCATCCGCCCGGCACACGTACGGCGGTCTCCTGGCCCCGGCCACCCGCCCGCCCGGTCTCCGTACGGCGACCCCCGAGCCTCCGCGGGACGGTCACGTCGTCCACCGCGCCGGGCGGGCGTCACGCCGGGCCGCGTCGGGCCATGCCGCTGAGCCATCCGGCCCCCTGTCCCGCGAGAGGTGTCGTGACGGTCGGCACACGGGCCGTCCGGAGCGGCGGGGCCTCATTACGCTGGTCCCATGGTCAATCTGACACGTATCTACACGAGGACCGGGGACAAGGGCACCACGAACCTCGGTGACATGAGCCGGGTCCCCAAGACCGACCCGCGCATCGCCGCGTACGCCGACGCCAACGAGGCGAACGCGGCGATCGGCACGGCGCTCGCGCTGGGCGCGCTGGACGAGGAGACGGCGGCGGTCCTCACCCGGGTCCAGAACGACCTCTTCGACGTGGGCGCGGACCTGTCGACGCCGGTGGTGGAGAAGCCCGAGTTCCCGCCGCTGCGGGTCGAGCAGTTCTACATCGACCGGCTGGAGGCGGACTGCGACCGCTTCAACGAGCGGGTGGAGAAGCTGCGCTCCTTCATCCTGCCGGGCGGCACGGCGGGCGCGGCGCTGCTGCATCAGGCGTGCACGGTGGTCCGGCGGGCGGAGCGGTCGACGTGGACGGCGCTGGAGAGTCACGGCGAGACGATGAATCCGCTCACCGCGACCTATCTCAACCGGCTGTCCGACCTGCTGTTCATCCTGGCCCGGGTGGCGAACAAGGACGTGGGGGATGTGCTGTGGGTGCCGGGTGGTGAGCGCTGACGCCCAGGTGAGGCCCGCTGGGCGCCGGGGGCCGGCGTCCGGCCCCTGAGCGGGGCGCTGCCCGGCCAGCGTCCCTCGGTGCCGGGTCAGTACCGGACCTGCTCCTTCTTCGAGGACTCCGCCGGTGCCTTCTTCGGCCAGATCGCGTACGTGAGGGCGATCAGGCCGTGGATGCCGGCCACCCGCAGGGCCGCCCACTGGAAGCTGCGCAGCGATGACGTGTCGCCGCCGTCCCCGACGTACCGGATCGCGGCCTGGAGCAGAGCGCCGGCGACGGCCGCCGCGACGACGGTACGGATCCACAGCTTGCCTTCGTGAACGGCTCGGGCCATGCCGTAGGCCGGTGGCTTGGGCGGGCGGGGCGCCCCGGCGAAGCGGTGGGCGGCGTGGCCGTCCAGCCACGTGATGGTGTAGTGGCCGTACGCCACGGTGAACCCGATGTACAGGGCCGCGATGCCGTGTTTCCAGCTCGGCTCGGCGCCGCCCCGCAGGTCGATCGCCGCCACGACGAACAGCACGACCTCCAGCAGCGGCTCGCAGAGCAGCAGCACCACGCTGGTGCGCTGCCACCGCAGCAGGTAGCGGGCGGCGAGCCCCAGGGCCAGCAGGACCCAGAACGCGACCTCGCAGGCGATGATCAGGGCGACGATCACGGAGTGCTCCCTTCCTTCACCCCTCAAGGCTCCCGTCGGCCCGGCCCCGATACGTCGTCGCCGGTGAGGAAGTCGCCGTACATCGAAAGATGCAGTCGCGGCCCCTTCCCCGGGATCAGGCGTCCGGCCGCGCGGCCGTGTTGGATGGGTGCATGGCCGCCCGACTGTCCCGCCCGCCCCGCCCGCGCCGCTTCGACGTGCGGATCGCCCTCGCCGGGCTGATCGGCGGGGTCGCGCTGGCCGCCGTGGGGCTCGGCACGCGGCCCAAGGGCGGCGTGGGCGTCCTGTTCGACGGACCGTGGCCGCTGCTGGTGCCGCTGGTGGTGATGTGCGGCGCGGAGGTGCTGCGGCGCACCGCCCCGGCCGTCGCGCTGCCGGTCGCGACCCTCGCGCTGATGGCGGACCAGTTCACCCAGGGCAGCCTGGTCACGATCGTGATGTTCACGGATGTGATGTACGCGGCGGTGCTCTACGGCACGCCCGGTGCCGCCCGCCGGATCCCGCGGATCACCGGCCTGCTGTCGGTGCTGGCGACGATCGTGCCGTTCGCGCTGTGGCGGGTCCCGGAGGCGCTGCTGATCGGCGTGGCCACCGGCATCGTCGCGTTCGGGCCCGCGTCGACCGGGCTGATCGTGCGCAATCACCGCGAGGCCGCCGACACCGCCCGGCTGCGCGCGGAGCAGACCGCGCTGCTGGCCGAGATGGACCGCGCCCAGGCGGTGACCGCCGAGCGCGCCCGGGTCGCCCGTGAGCTGCACGACATGGTCGCCAACCATCTCTCGGCCATCGCCATCCACTCCAGCGCGGCCCTCTCCCTGGACAACCCGGACACCTCCCGCGACGCCCTCGGGGTGATCCGGGAGAACAGCGTGCTGGGGCTCGCGGAGATGCGCCGGCTGATCGGCATCCTGCGCGACGACAGCGGCGACGGCGCCGACCGGGAGCCCTCCGCCGCGCCCACCCTGGACGGTCTGGACGCCCTGGTCGGCGCGGCCCGCGCCAACGGCCTGGACGCCACGCTGGCCGCCGGCCACCGGGAGCAGCTGCCCGCGCCGGTCGAGATGGCGGCGTACCGGATCGTCCAGGAGTCGCTGACCAACGCGCTCAAGCACGCCGGGCCGGGCCCGGTCGCCGTCACCCTGGAGATGCGCGGCGCGTCCCTCGCCATCACGGTGACCAGCCCCTACGGCGACCGGGACGGGCCGCGCGCCCCCGGGTCCGGGGCCGGTCTGATCGGGATGCGGGAGCGGGCGACGCTGCTGCACGGCACGTTCGAGGCCGGGCCCGAGGACGCGCCGAAGGGCAAGATCTGGGCCGTACGCGCGTGTCTGCCCGTACCCGAAGGAGAGTCCGAATGATCCGAGTGCTGGTCGCCGAGGACCAGTCCGCCGTGCGTGCCGGGCTGGTGCTGATCCTGCGCAGCGCACCCGACATCGAGGTGGTCGGCGAGGCGGCGGACGGCGAGCGGGCGGTGGCGCTGGCCCGCGAACTGCGGCCGGATCTGGTGCTGATGGACATTCAGATGCCGCGCCTGGACGGGGTGTCGGCGACCCGGACGGTGGTGGCCGAGGGGGTCGCGGATGTGCTCGTACTGACCACTTTCGACCTGGACGAGTATGTCTTCGGGGCGCTGCGCGCGGGAGCGTCGGGCTTTCTGCTGAAGAACACCGAGGCGCGCGATCTGCTGGAGGCGGTACGGACGGTGGCGCGCGGCGAGGGCTTGATCGCGCCGGCCGTGACCCGCCGTCTGATCGCGGAGTTCGCGGCGAAGCCGGTGAAGCGGCCGGGCATCGATCCGGCCGTCCTGGAGGTGCTCACCCGGCGCGAGCGCGAGGTGCTGTCCGCGCTCGGCGAGGGACTGTCCAACGCGGACATCGCGGCCCGCCTCGACATGGCGGAGGCGACGGTGAAGACGCACGTCAGCCGACTGCTGGGCAAGCTGGAGCTGCGCAGCCGGGTGCAAGCGGCGGTGCTGGCACAGGAGTTGGGGATCTAGTCCCCACGTCGCCCGGGGCAGCTCTGAGGGAGTCGTCCGAGAGCCCCTCGGGGAGCCTCCGGGGCGTCCTCGGGGAGCCCCACCGGGGAGCCGCTGGGAGGTCTTCGGAGGCACAGCCGCCATACAGAACATCCTTGGGCAATGGTCCAGACCTATTGACCGGTGGTCCAGACCTTTCTATTCTCGCGTTCACTGCGCCATGCCCATGGCAAGGCGCGGGCACACTCCGGGCACACCCCGACAACTCCCAAGGAGGCGCTCGCAATGCGCTTCAGACACAAAGCGGCGGCAGGCCTCGCGGCCCTGCTGCTCCCGCTGGCGGGACTGGTGGGGCTCGCTTCCCCCGCCCAGGCCGCCACCTCGGCGACCGCCACGTTCAACAAGCCCCAGGACTGGGGCAGCGGCTTCGAGGGCCGGTGGACCGTCAAGAACACGGGCACCACCACCATCAGCTCCTGGACCGTCGAGTGGGACTTCCCCGCCGGCACCACCGTCGGCTCCGGCTGGGACGCCGACATCACCGGCGCCAGCAACCACTGGACCGCCAAGAACAAGTCGTGGAACGGCACCCTGGCCCCCGGTGCGTCGGTCACCTTCGGCTTCAACGGCACCGGCCCCGGCTCCCCGTCCAACTGCAAGCTCAACGGCGCCAGCTGTGACGGCACCACGGTCCCCGGCGACAACCCGCCGACCGCCCCCGGCACCCCCACGACCTCCGGGGTCACCAACACCTCGGTGAACCTCGCCTGGAGTGCCGCCACCGACGACAACGGCGTCAAGAACTACGACGTCCTGCGCGGTTCCACGGTGGTCGCCACGGTCACCGGCACCACCTACACCGACACCGGTCTGACCGCCGGTACGGACTACTCGTACACGATCCAGGCCCGGGACACCGCCAACCAGACCGGCCCGGTCAGCGGCGCGGTCTCGGTCCGCACCACCGGCGGTGACCCGCCCCCGCCGCCCGGCAAGATCAACCTGGGCTACTTCGCGGAGTGGGGCGTCTACGGGCGCAACTACCACGTGAAGAACCTGGACACCTCGGGCAGCGCGGCCAAGATCACCCACATCAACTACTCCTTCGGCAATGTCCAGAACGGACAGTGCACGATGGGTGACTCCTACGCGGCCATCGAGAAGTCGTACACCGCGGCCGACTCCGTCTCCGGTGTCGCCGACACCTGGGACCAGCCGCTGCGCGGCAACTTCAACCAGCTGCGCCAGCTGAAGGCCAAGTACCCGCACATCAAGATCCTGTGGTCCTTCGGCGGCTGGACCTGGTCCGGCGGCTTCACCCAGGCCGTGCAGAACCCGACCGCGTTCGCCGAGTCCTGCTACAAGCTGGTCGAGGACCCGCGCTGGGCCGATGTCTTCGACGGCATCGACCTGGACTGGGAGTACCCGAACGCCTGCGGTCTGACCTGCGACACCTCCGGCCCCGCGGCCTTCAAGAACATGCAGCAGGCCATGCGCGCCCGGTTCGGCCCCAACAACCTGGTCACCGCGGCCATCACCGCCGACGCCTCCACCGGCGGCAAGATCGAGAAGGCCGACTACGCGGGCGGAGCCGCCTACTCCGACTGGCTCAACGTCATGACGTACGACTTCTTCGGCGCCTGGGCGGCGCAGGGCCCGACCGCCCCGCACTCCCCGCTCACCCCCTACCCGGGCATCCCGCAGCAGGGCTTCTCCTCCTCGGAGGCCATCGCCAAGCTGAAGGCCCAGGGCGTCCCGGCCAACAAGCTGCTCCTCGGCATCGGCTTCTACGGCCGCGGCTGGACCGGCGTCACCCAATCCGCGCCAGGCGGAACGGCGACCGGAGCGGCCACCGGCATCGAACCAGGCAACCAGGACTACAAGGTCCTGAAAACCACCTGCCCGGCCACCGGCACCGTGGGCGGTACGGCGTACGCCCACTGCGGTAACAACTGGTGGTCGTACGACACCCCGGCGACCATCGCGGGCAAGATGAGCTGGGCCAAGAGCCAGGGCCTGGGCGGCGCGTTCTTCTGGGAGTTCAGCGGCGACACCACCAACGGCGAACTGGTGACCGCGATCAGCAACGGCCTCCAGTAACACCGATCCAGTTCAACAGCCGTAGCTGTAGCTGTAGCTAAGCGACATTGACGCGCTGACCGGGCGGGGCTGCCTCAAGCCACGCGAGAAATCCGGTCAGCGCGTCTTCGCTCATGGCGAGTTCCAGACGCGTGCCCTGATGGAGACAGGTCAGGATCACCGCGTCGGACAGCAGCGCCAGTTCCTCCTCGCCCTCGGGCAGCCGGCGCCCGGCCACCTCGATCGAGGCGCGCTCCAGGACGCGGCGCGGACGGGGAGCGTAGGAGAAGACCCGGAACCACTCGATCCGGTCACCGTTGTAGCGGGCGATGCCGTACGCCCATCCCTTGCCGCTGGTGTCGCTCTTCTCGGGGACCCCCCAGCGCAGCGAACAGTCGAAGGTGCCGCCGGACCGCTGGATGAGTCTGCGGCGCAGACCGAAGACGAACAGCCCCACCACCACAAGGGCCACGACGATTCCGCACACAGTCAGAGCGAGGACCATCGGCACCGACCTCCTCGTCTCCTAGGTAACGGAACGGAAAAAACACCCATATCTGCCACAGCCGCGACCGGCACCGGATCACTCCGGTCCCAGCCGCGGCTGAGTGACGTCATGGCACGGGCGCTCTCCCAGATCTTAGTCGGCCCGGGAGGTGCCACGGTCAGCGCGAGGGCGCCGCCCGCAGCCGGACCTCGGCGCGCCGTTCGGCGGAGGCGTCGTCCCCCGACTTGGCGCGCTCCAGGGCCCGCTCGGCGCGCTGGACATCGATCTCGTCCGACAGTTCGGCGATCTCGGCCAGCAGCGACAGCTTGTCGTCCGCGAAGGAGATGAAACCGCCGTGCACCGCGGCGACGACCGTTCCCCCCTCACTCGTACGGATGGTCACCGGGCCCGACTCCAGCACACCGAGCAGCGGCTGGTGACCGGGCATGACGCCGATGTCGCCGGACGTGGTGCGCGCGACGACCAGCTTGGCCTCGCCGGACCAGACCTCTCGGTCGGCCGCGACCAGCGCGACGTGCAGCTCAGCAGCCATGGGAGGCTCCTCGGGTCACCACCCGGCGTCCTGCCGGGTGTTGGGTCAATTCTACGGGGCGTGAAAAGAGGGGCCGGACACACCCGGTACGGGCGCACCCCGCCCCTCTCGACTCACACGTTGCTCACGAGTGAACCGGCGTCAGGAGACGCCCAGTTCCTTCGCGTTCTTCTTCAGGTCCTCGATGCCACCGCACATGAAGAACGCCTGCTCCGGGAAGTGGTCGTACTCGCCGTCGCAGATCGCGTTGAAGGCCGCGATCGACTCGTCCAGCGGGACGTCCGACCCGTCGACGCCGGTGAACTGCTTGGCGGCGTGGGTGTTCTGGGACAGGAAGCGCTCCACCCGGCGGGCGCGGTGGACAACGAGCTTGTCCTCCTCGCCCAGCTCGTCGATGCCGAGGATCGCGATGATGTCCTGGAGGTCCTTGTACTTCTGGAGGATGTTCTTGACGCGCATGGCGGCGTCGTAGTGCTCCTGCGCGATGTAGCGCGGGTCCAGGATCCGGGACGTGGAGTCCAGCGGGTCCACGGCCGGGTAGATGCCCTTCTCGGAGATCGGACGGGAGAGCACCGTCGTCGCGTCGAGGTGGGCGAAGGTGGTGGCCGGGGCCGGGTCGGTCAGGTCGTCCGCGGGGACGTAGATCGCCTGCATCGAGGTGATCGAGTGACCACGCGTCGAGGTGATGCGCTCCTGGAGCTGACCCATCTCGTCGGCCAGGTTCGGCTGGTAACCCACCGCGGACGGCATCCGGCCGAGCAGCGTGGAGACCTCGGAACCGGCCTGGGTGAAGCGGAAGATGTTGTCGATGAAGAACAGCACGTCCTGCTTCTGCACATCGCGGAAGTACTCCGCCATGGTCAGACCGGCCAGCGCCACCCGAAGACGGGTGCCCGGGGGCTCGTCCATCTGGCCGAAGACCAGGGCGGTCTTGTCCAGAACGCCGGACTCTTCCATCTCCGCGATGAGGTCGTTGCCCTCACGGGTGCGCTCACCGACGCCCGCGAAGACGGAGACGCCCTCGTGGAGGTTGGCGACACGCATGATCATTTCCTGGATCAGCACGGTCTTGCCGACACCGGCACCACCGAACAGACCGATCTTGCCGCCCCGGACGTACGGGGTGAGCAGGTCGACGACCTTCAGACCGGTCTCGAACATCTCGGTCTTCGGCTCTAGCTGGTCGAACGCGGGGGCCTTGCGGTGGATGGACCAGCGCTCGCCCTCGTACTGCTCGTCGGCGTTGAGCACCTCACCGAGGGTGTTGAACACCTTGCCCTTGGTGAAGTCACCGACGGGGACGCTGATGCCCTTGCCGGTGTCGGTCACCGGGGCCTGGCGGACCAGACCGTCGGTGGGCTGCATGGAAATGGTGCGGACCAGGCCGTCACCCAGGTGCTGGGCGACCTCCAGGGTCAGCGTCTTCTTCTCGCCGGCGTTGGCCGGGTCGGCCACCTCGACGTGAAGGGCGTTGTAGATCTCCGGCATGGCGTCGACGGGGAACTCCACGTCGACGACCGGGCCGATGACCCGGGCGACGCGGCCCGTGGCAACGGCCGTCTCAACTGTCGTCGTCATTACCTGTCACTCCCCGCGGTCGCGTCGGCCAGGGCTGCGGTGCCACCGACGATCTCGCTGATTTCCTGGGTGATTTCGGCCTGTCGGGCCGCGTTGGCACGTCGGGAGAGCGCCGTGATCAGGTCTCCCGCGTTGTCGGTGGCCGACTTCATCGCGCGCCGCGTGGCGGCGTGCTTGGAGGCGGCCGACTGGAGCAGCGCGTTGTAGATACGGCTCTCCACGTAGCGCGGCAGAAGGGCGTCGAGGACGTCCTCCGCCGACGGCTCGAAGTCGTACAGCGGAAGGATCTCGCCCTTGGTGGACGTCTCCTCCGCGACCTCCTCAAGGCTGAGCGGCAGCAGACGGGAGTCGACCGCCGACTGCGTCATCATCGAGACGAACTCGGTGTAGACGATGTGGATCTCGTCCACGCCGCCGTCCTCCGTGTCCCGCTCGATGGCCTCGATCAGCGGAACGGCGACCTTCTTCGCGTCCGCGTACGTGGGCTCGTCGGTGAAGCCCGACCACGACTCCGCGACCTTGCGCTCACGGAAGTTGTAGTGAGCCAGACCACGCCGACCGACGATGTACGTGTCGACCTGCCGGCCCTCGCGCTCCAGGCGCTCGGTCAGCTGCTCCGCCGCCTTGATGGCGTTGGAGTTGAAGGCACCGGCCAGACCGCGGTCGCTGGTCAGCAGCAGCACCGCGGACCGGGTGATCGTCTCGGCCTGGGTGGTCAGCGGGTGCTTGGTGTTCGACCCCGTGCCGACCGCCGTGACCGCACGCGTCAGTTCCTTCGCGTACGGGGTGGAGGCCGCCACCTTGCGCTGCGCCTTGACGACGCGCGAGGCGGCGATCATCTCCATCGCCTTGGTGATCTTCTTGGTCGCGGTGACGGATCGGATGCGACGCTTGTAGACCCGGAGCTGGGCTCCCATGAGTCAGGTCCCTTCCTTACGTCACTTGGCGGCGGACGGGGCGTCCTCGCCGAGCAGCTTGCCGTCCGAGGTCTCGAACTGCTTCTTGAACTCGGCCACCGCCTCGTCGATCGCCTGGATGGTGTCGTCCGACATCTTGCCGCCCTCCTTGATGGAGGTCATGAGGCCCTGCTCCTTGCGGTGCAGGTGCTCAAGCAGCTCCTTCTCGAAGCGTCGCACGTCGACGACCGGAACCTCGTCCATCTTGCCGTTGGTGCCGGCCCAGACGGAGACGACCTGGTCCTCGGTGGCCATCGGCTGGTACTGCGGCTGCTTGAGCAGCTCGACCAGTCGCTGACCGCGCTCCAGCTGCGACTTCGACGCGGCGTCCAGGTCGGAACCGAAGGCGGCGAACGCCTCCAGCTCACGGAACTGGGCGAGGTCCACGCGCAGCCGGCCGGAGACCTGGCGCATCGCCTTGTGCTGGGCGGAGCCACCGACCCGGGAGACGGAGATACCGACGTTCAGCGCGGGGCGCTGACCGGCGTTGAACAGGTCCGACTCCAGGAAGCACTGTCCGTCGGTGATGGAGATGACGTTGGTCGGGATGAACGCCGAGACGTCGTTGGCCTTGGTCTCGACGATCGGCAGACCGGTCATCGAGCCGGCGCCCTCGTCGTCGGAGAGCTTCGCGCAGCGCTCCAGCAGCCGGGAGTGCAGGTAGAAGACGTCGCCGGGGTAGGCCTCACGGCCCGGCGGGCGGCGCAGCAGCAGGGACACGGCGCGGTAGGCGTCGGCCTGCTTCGAGAGGTCGTCGAAGATGATCAGGACGTGCTTGCCCTGGTACATCCAGTGCTGGCCGATGGCCGAGCCGGTGTACGGCGCCAGGTACTTGAAGCCGGCCGGGTCGGACGCCGGGGCGGCGACGATGGTGGTGTACTCCAGCGCGCCGGCGTCTTCCAGGGCGCCCCGCACGGAGGCGATGGTCGAGCCCTTCTGCCCGATGGCGACGTAGACGCAGCGGACCTGCTTCTTGGGGTCGCCCGAGCGCCAGTTGTCGCGCTGGTTGATGATCGTGTCGATGGCCAGGGCGGTCTTGCCGGTCTGGCGGTCACCGATGATCAGCTGGCGCTGGCCGCGGCCGATCGGGGTCATCGCGTCGACGGCCTTGTAGCCGGTCTCCATCGGCTCGTGCACCGACTTGCGCTGCATGACCGTGGGGGCCTGCAGTTCAAGGGCGCGGCGGCCGTCGGTGTCGATCTCGCCGAGGCCGTCGATCGGGTTGCCGAGCGGGTCGACAACGCGGCCGAGGTAGCCCTCGCCGACGGCGACGGACAGCACCTCACCGGTGCGCTGCACCGGCTGGCCCTCCTCGATGCCGCTGAACTCACCGAGGACGACGGCGCCGATCTCGCGCTCTTCCAGGTTGAGCGCGAGGCCGAGGGTGCCGTCCTCGAACTTCAGCAGTTCGTTGGCCATGGCCGAGGGAAGGCCCTCGATCTTCGCAATACCGTCGCCGGCAACGGTGACCGTACCGACCTCCTCGCGCGAGGCCGCGTCCGGCTGGTACGACTGGACGAAAGTCTCCAGTGCGTCCCGGATCTCCTCCGGCCGGATCGTGAGCTCCGCCATCTGGGTTCCCTGCTCTCCTTGTTGGGCCCGAAGTTTCACTTGGGGGGATGGGGACTCCCCCCTGAAAGAGGTGAATCCTCTGCACGGCCCAACATGGGCCGTATGTGCGTGGTGCGTGTTCAGTTGAGGCGGTGGGTCAGCCCGCCAGGCGGCGGGCGGCGTCCTCGATACGGTCCGCGATGGAGCCGTTGATGACGTCGTCACCGATCTGCACCCGCATCCCGCCGACGACCTCGGGGTCGACGTCGAGGTTGAGGTGCATCTGGCGGCCGTAGAGCCCCGCCAGGGCCCGGCCCAGTCGCTGCTTCTGCCGGTCGCTCAGCGGCACCGCCGAGGTGACGACGGCGACCATGCGGTTCCGCCGCTCGGCGGCGAGCCTGGACAGGTGTTCCAGCCCTGCCTCCAGGCTACGTCCCCGCGGCGCGGTCACCAGACGCGTCACCAGTCGCCCGGTCACCGCGTCCGCCCGGCCGCCGAGCAGACCGCGCAGCAGCTCGGTCTTGGCCGCGGTGGTGGCCTTGCGGTCGGTGAGCGCGGCGCGCAGCTCGGTGGAGGAGGAGACGATCCGGCCGAACCGGAACAGCTCGTCCTCGACGGCGTCGAGCGCACCGGCCCGCTGGGCGGCGGTGAGGTCGGCGGTGTCCGCCAGTTCCTCCAGGGCGTCCACCAGGTCGCGCGAGCGCGACCAGCGGGCCCGCACCATGCCGGCCACCAGGTCCGCGGTCTCGCCGCTGACCTGGGCGCCGAGCAGGCGCTGGACCAGTTCGGCCTTGGCCTCACCGGACTGCGCCGGGTCGGTCAGGACCCGACGCAGCGACACCTCGCGGTCGAGCAGCGCGGTGACGGAGGCCAGCTCGTCGCCGAGCCGGCCGGCGTCCACGGACGTGGAGTCCGTCAGCGCGTCGAGTCGCTCGCGTGCGGCTGCCAGGGCGTCGCGGCTCGCGCCGTTCATCGAGCCGCCTCGGCCTTCTCCTCAAGCTCGTCGAGGAAGCGGTCGATGACGCGGCTCTGCCGGGCGTGATCGTCGAGGGACTCACCGACGAGCTTGCCGGCCAGGTCGGTGGCGAGCTTGCCGACGTCCTGGCGCAGCGCGGACGAGGCGGCCTTGCGGTCGGCCTCGATCTGCGTGTGACCGGCGGCGACGATCTCCTCGCGCTGCCGCTGGCCTTCCGCGCGCATCTCGGCGATCAGCGTGGCACCCTGCTCCTGCGCCTCCTGGCGCAGTCGGGCGGCCTCGTGCCGGGCCTCGGCGAGCTGGGCCTTGTACTGCTCCAGGACGCTCTGGGCCTCGGTCTGGGCGGCCTCGGCCTTCTCGATACCGCCCTCGATGGCCTCGCGGCGCTCTTCCAGAACCTTGTTGATGTTCGGGAGGAGCTTCTTGGCGAGGAGGCCGAAGACGATGACGAAGGCGAGCAGGCCGACGACAAGCTCAGGGATCGGCGGGATAAGAGGGCTTTGCGTCTCCCCCTCGGCCGCCAGAATGAGCAGCTGGCTCATGTCATTGCCTTTCGTCTAGTGGGCTGGTCGTTGCCGGAACGATCAGGTGCCGTAGACGAACGGCATGACCAGACCGATGAGGGCGAGCGCCTCACAGAAGGCGAAGCCGAGAATCTGGTTGGCGCGGATCAGACCGGCCGCCTCGGGCTGGCGGGCCAGGGCCTGGGTGCCGTTACCGAAGATGATGCCGACGCCGACGCCGGGGCCGATCGCGGCGAGGCCGTAGCCGACAGAGCCGAGCGAGCCGGAAACAGCGGCAAGAGTCTGGGACATGCCAGTTCTTCCTTCTTCTTTTACGGACCGGTGGGGGTTGGCCACCGGACGCCTCGGGGGTTTTCTAGGGGTGGGCCGGGCTGCGCGCTCAGTGGTGCTCGGCGAGCGCGCCCTGGATGAAGGTGCAGGTCAGGAGGACGAAGACATAGGCCTGAAGGGCCTGGACGAACAGTTCGAAGGCCGTCATCACCAGGACCATGATGAAAGAGACACCGGCGTAGGCGATGCCGAGGCCGTTGAGCAGGTACCAGCTGGCGATGGTGAACAGCAGCAGCAGGGTGTGCCCGGCGAACATGTTCGCGAAGAGTCGCACCGCGTGGGTGAAGGGGCGGACCAGCAGGTTCGAGAAGAACTCGATGCCCATCGCCAGCGGCAGAACCGCGCCGAGGTCCTTGTTGTAGCCCGTGAAGTTCTTGAACGCCCCCACGAAACCGTGGCGCTTGAAGGTCAGCGAGACCCACAGGACATAGACGATCAGGGCCAGTGCGGCGGGGTAGGCGATGATCGAGGTGACCGGGAACTGGGCGACCGGGACGATGGCCCAGATGTTCATCACCCAGATGAAGAAGAAGAGGGAGACGATGAGTGGTACGTACTTCTCTCCTTCCTTCTTGCCGATGGTCTCGTAGACCACGCCGCGGCGGATGAAGTCGTAGCCCGCCTCGGCGACCATCTGGAGCTTGCCCGGGACGACCTTCGGCTTACGGAAGGAGGCCCAGAAGAACCCGAGCACGACGATCGTGCTGAGCAGTGCCAGCAGCATCGGCTTGTTGAAGTACAGGTTGCTGTTCGCGTCGCCCCAGATGGGCTCGAACAGGAACGAGTGCAGGCCGGGAGCCGGGAAACCACAGTCCGCGAAGATGTGGCAGTCGGTCTCGAAGGCGAGCACCTGCGTCGGGTCAGCACTCACCGCGGGCTCCTTCAGCGTGGCGCATGGGTACGGCAACCTCGTTGTGTCGGCGCGGCACGGGGCCGCGGTTCGGCACGGGACTGGTGTTACTTGGGTGGGGGCGGCGGTTGGGCGTCCAGCCTCGCGATGGAACAGGCGTCAGCTTGGATGCCCGCGCCCGCTGTGCCGCAGTTGGCACCGGACGATAGCAGCTTGTCGAACGCGTCCTTATCCCGGCCCTACCCCTCACGACGAGGGGCCCGTCTTCTCGGCCTTGGGGGCCGTCGAGGGTTCGGGGTCGACGTAGAGGATCTTGGACTTCATGTGTGCGTAGGTCTGTGCGCCGATCCACGCCAGGGTGGTCGCGACGAGTGTGATCGCGAACGAGCGCGGATTGAACAGCGTGGTGTCCTTGAACACGGCGAGGAAGACGAAGAGCAGCAGGATCTGTGTCGTGTAGAGCATCAGACCCATGGCCTGGAACAGGTGCGGGAGCGACCTCGCGGTGCGCTGGAGCACCAGCAGTCCGATGCCCATGAAGAGGATGGTCACCAGCGCGGCCACTCCGGCCCCGACCGCTCCCTTGCCACCGGCGATCCCTCCGCTGACCGCGGCGGCGACGGCACCCACGGCGGCCGTGGGCGCGGCAGCGTGGATCAGCATCCGGGCGTCATTGGACGGCATGGCGGCAACTCCGCTTTTTCACAGTGGGGCAGGGGTGTCGTCATGGACGAGCGTAGTCCCGGGCCGAGAGGGAAACTCACGCCAATGGACCGTCGCACTACGGTCCTTCGGCCCTATCCCGGGTTCTCGTGAACGGTATCACAAACTATTTGATGAGGTCTTTACCTGCCCGGTGTGCGCGCAGTCACACATGAGAGTGAAAGTGCGCGTCTGTGCAGGTCGGGCGGTGACTTGTCTGGTATTGGTCCACTTCGTCACCGCCCGGTTCCCCCATGAATTGGCAATGCTCTAGTCAGATTCTTACCTTCGGCGGCGGCGTCGGCGTCAGCGCGACGACCCTGCCTTGCGCCGATCCAGGAGCCGTGAGCGGGCACCCATCGCCGTTGACCCGTTGCCCCCGGACGCCCGGGTGTTGGTGCCTGCTGCCCCTGACATACCCGCCACACCCGCCGCACCGGCCACCGCCGGCGCCAGGTCCCCGGTCTCCGCTTCGGCGACCTCCGCCGCCCCGCCTTCGTACGAAGCACCGGCCCCGGCCTCCTGGAGCGCCGGCTCCGGACGGCGGCGGCGCCGGTAGCGCGGCGGCACGAAGGACTCGGCCCAGCGCGGGGCGCGCGGGGTGAAGCGGGGCAGCAGGAGCAGCAGCAGGCCGAGCGCGCTCAGTACCACGACGGCGAGCACAATCCACATGGACGCCGAGTTCACGGAGTAGGTGAGCGCCCCGAAGGCGATCAGCGCCGACCAGAAGTACATGATCAGCACGGACCGGCTGTGCGAGTGGCCGATCTCCAGCAGCCGGTGGTGCAGATGCCCCCGGTCCGCGGCGAACGGCGACTGACCGCGCCAGGTGCGCCGCACGATCGCCAGGATCAGGTCGGCGGCCGGGATGGCGATGATGGTCAGCGGCAGCAGCAGCGGGATGTAGACCGGCACCGTCTGGTGCACGGTGTTGCGCTCCGAGCCGGAGAACAGGTTCATCACGTCCGGGTCGACCTGCCCGGTCACCGAGATCGCGCTGGCCGCCAGCACCAGGCCGATCAGCATCGACCCGGAGTCCCCCATGAAGATCCGCGCCGGATGCATGTTGTGCGGCAGAAAGCCCAGGCACATGCCCATCAGCACCGCCGCGAACAGCGTGGCCGGGGCGGCGGCCTCGATGCCGTACGAGTACCAGATCCGGTACGCGTACATGAAGAACGCCGCCGCCGCGATGCACACCATGCCCGCGGCGAGGCCGTCAAGACCGTCCACGAAGTTGACGGCGTTGATGGTGATCACGACCAGGGCGACGGTCAGCAGGGTGCCCTGCCACTGGGTCAGCGCGACCGTGCCCACGCCCGGGATCGGCAGCCACAGGATCGTCAGACCTTGCATGACCATGACGCCGGCGGCGATCATCTGGCCGCCCAGCTTGATCAGGGCGTCGATCTCGAACTTGTCGTCCAGCACACCGATCAGCCAGATCAGCGCGGCGCCGGACAGCAGCGCCCGTGGCTCGTTCGACTTCTCGAAGACCTCGTTGAGGTTGGTGAGATGGTCGGCGACCAGCAGGCCCGCGCACAGGCCGAAGAACATGGCGATACCGCCGAGCCGCGGGGTCGGTTCCCGGTGCACGTCCCGGGCCCGGATCTCCGGCATCGCTCCGGCCACGATCGCGAACTTCCGTACCGGCCCTGTCAGCAGGTACGTCACCGCGGCCGTGATGCAGAGCGTCAGCAGGTATTCACGCACGGGCTTCCCCACAGGTCTCGCTGGCCATATCAGCCCCACACCCTAGCGAGGGACGCATATGAGTGGGGACATCCGGGTAGCGACGATGGTTGCACGTATTGCTGTGCAGGGTTGTCGCCTTTCACTGTGCACACCGCACACGCCTTGCCGCGCACGCTGTGCACGGTGGTAACGGACGAGCCCCCGGGAAGGTGTCCGGCACCGCGTCCATCGGCCCGTACGTCCCTCCCCGTCACCCCCGCTCACCCCGGGTAGGGCGGGAACGCGGCGGTCAGCTCCCGCACGTCCTCCCGCACCCGCGCCCCGCCGGCACTCCCCCGCACCACGCCCGCCAGCATCCCCGCGATCCGTGCCATCTCCGCCTCGCCCATCCCCTGTGTGGTGAGGGCAGCCGTGCCCAGGCGCAGCCCGCGTGCGGTGCCGTGCGGCAGGACACAGCAGTCCAGCACCATCCCGGCGGCGGCCAGCCGGCCCCGGGCGGTTGGGCCGTCGACGCCGAGCGGGGCCGGGTCGACGGTGATCAGATGCGTGTCCGTGCCGCCCGTGGTGACCGCGAGGCCCTCGGCGGCCAGCCCGGCGGCCAGCACCCGGGCGTTGGCGACGACCTGATGGGCGTACGCGGCGAAGGCCGGTGTCGACGCCTCGCCGAACGCGACCGCCTTCGCGGCGATGGTGTGCATCTGCGCCCCGCCCTGCGTGAACGGGAAGACGGCCCGGTCCACCCGCTCGGCCAGCCCCGCCCCGCACAGGATCATCCCGCCGCGCGGGCCGCGCAGCACCTTGTGCGTGGTCGCGCACACGACATCGGCGTACGGCACCGGATTCGGCGCCGCTCCCCCGGCGACCAGCCCCATCGGATGGGCCGCGTCGGCGATGAGATAGGCGCCCACCTCGTCGGCGATCTCCCGGAAGAGGGCGTGGTCGAGGTGGCGGGGGTAGGAGATGGACCCGCAGACGATCGCCTTGGGCCGCCGCAGCCGGGCCAGCGCCCGGACATGCTCGTAGTCGACGAGCCCGCTCTCCGCGTCCACGGTGTAGCCGACGAAGTCGAACCAGCGCCCGGAGAAATTGGCCGGTGAACCGTGGGTGAGGTGGCCGCCGTACGGCAGGCCGAGGGCGAGCACGGTGTCGCCGGGGCGCAGCAGGGCCGCGTAGGCGGCGAGCACCGCCGAAGACCCCGAGTGGGACTGGACGTTGGCGTGCTCGGCGCCGAAGAGCGCGCACGCGCGGGACACCGCGAGCCGCTCCGCGACGTCCACGATCTCGCAGCCGCCGTGATGGCGGGCGCCCGGGTACCCCTCCGCGTACTTGTTGGCCAGCGGCGAGCCCAGCGCCGCCAGCACCGCGGGCGAGGTGAAGTTCTCGGCCGCGTTCAGCTGAAGCGTGGTCGACTGCCGGACCAGCTCCCCGAGCAGCACATCCGCCAGCTCGGGATCCTGCCGCCGCAGCAGATCGGCCGCTGAGGTGTGGGTGACCGTCATGATCCACTCCGCACGTCGACACCGGACGTACGTCCAATGTAGGCCGGGCGGGCGGGGGGCGCTTGATGGGTTGGACCGCCCGCGAAAACGGACCCCCATCTGACGCCCCCGAGGTGCCCCGAGACGCCCTACATCCGGGCCGCCACCCCCGTCAGCGCCGTGATCGCCGGGTCCAGTGCCTGATGTATCTCGTCCCCGATGGACCGGAAGAACGGCAGCGGCGCCCCGTACGGGTCGTACACCTCGTCCGCCTCGGCGGTGGGCGCCAGCAGCCAGCCGCGCAGCGCGGCGGCGGCCCGGACCAGGGCGCGGGCCCGCACCACCACCCCGTCCTCCAGGGACGGCAGGGTCGCCGGGTCGATGGCCTTCACCAGCCGGGTGAACTCCTTCAGCGTGAAGGTGCGCAGCCCCGCCGAGTGCCCCATGGAGATCACCTGCGCCCGGTGGTCACGGGTCGCGGTGAGCACCAGGTCGGCCATGATGACGTGCTCGTCGAGGAGTTCGCGCCCGGTGAAGCCGGAGGCGTCCGCGCCGAAGTCGGCCAGCACCGCCTCGGCGTTGGCCTCCATGGGCGCCCCTTCATGACCCCAGGTCCCCGCGCTCTCCACGATCAGCCCACCGCCCAGAATGCCGAGCCGCTGGGACACGTAATGCCGGGTCAGCCGCTCGGTGATGGGCGAGCGGCACACATTGCCGGTGCTGACGTGGAGGATCCGGAAGCTGTCGCGCGGCAGCCCCACGAACGTCGTCGTGATCTCCGCCGCACTCTCCCCGTTGCCTATGCCACGCCCCGCGTCAGGGGCTGTCAATTGGCCACCTCAAGGTCGGGTACGACCTTGCGCAGCTCCTCGGGCGAGAGCGCGCCCTCGCGCAGCAGCACCGGCACCGGGCGGGTGACGTCGACGATGGAGGACGGGACGTTGCCGGGGGTGGGGCCGCCGTCGAGGTAGACGGAGACCGAGTCGCCGAGCATCTGCTGGGCCGCGTCGCAGTCCTCCGGCGCCGGGTGGCCGGTGAGGTTGGCGGAGGAGACGGCCATCGGGCCGACCTCGGTGAGCAGTTCGATGGCGACCGGGTGCAGCGGCATCCGTACCGCGACCGTGCCCCGGGTGTCACCGAGGTCCCACTGGAGGGACGGCTGGTGCCTGGCGACCAGGGTGAGCGCGCCCGGCCAGAACGCGTCGACCAGCTCCCAGGCCAGCTCGGAGAAGTCGGTGACGAGGCCGTGCAGGGTGTTCGGGGAGCCGATCAGGACGGGGGTGGGCATGTTGCGGCCCCGGCCCTTGGCGTCCAGCAGATCGGCGACGGCCTCGGAGGTGAAGGCGTCGGCGCCGATGCCGTACACGGTGTCGGTGGGGAGGACCACCAGCTCGCCACGGCGGACGGCGGACGCGGCCTCGCGCAGACCGGTCACGCGGTCGGTCGCGTCATTGGTGTCGTATCGCCGTGCCATGTCTAGCGGGCCTCCTCGAACCGGTCGTACACGAGGTACGCGAACTGCTGGGATGAAGTGTGGCGGATGCTCACGGCAGCGCCTTGCGGGCGGTGGCGAAGCGCGGGCGGTTGTTGAGGTCGGGGTGGTCGGCGGCGTCGGCCCAGCCGCGCTCCTCGGTGAAGATCCACGGCACCTGGCCGCCCTGGGTGTCGGCGTGCTCGATCACCACGACCCCGCCGGGCCGCAGCAGCCGGTACGCGGTCCGCTCCAGGCCGCGGATCAGGTCGAGGCCGTCCTCGCCGGAGAACAGGGCGAGGTCGGGATCGTAGTCCCGGGCCTCGGGGGCGACGTACTCCCACTCGGTGAGCGGGATGTAGGGCGGGTTGGAGACGACCAGGTCGACCTGTCCGTCGAGGTCGGGAAAGGCGTCCAGGGCGTTGCCCTGCCGCAGCTCGACCCGGGAGCCCTCCACGTTCCTGCGGGTCCACACCAGGGCGTCCTCGGACAGCTCCACGGCGTGCACCCGGGAGCGGGGCACCTCCTGGGCCAGGGCGAGCGCGATGGCGCCGGAGCCGGTGCACAGATCGACGATGCAGGGCTCCACGACGTCCATGGCCCGTACGGCGTCTATGGCCCAGCCGACCACCGACTCGGTCTCCGGGCGGGGCACGAAGACCCCGGGCCCCACCTGGAGCTCCAGATAGCGGAAGTAGGCGAGGCCGGTGATGTGCTGGAGCGGCTCGCGCTGTTCGCGGCGCGCGATGACCTCCCAGTAGCGGGCGTCGAAGTCCGCGTCCTGGACGGAGTGCAGCGCGCCCCGTTTCACCCCGTGCACGAACGCGGCCAGCTCCTCCGCGTCGGTACGGGGCGAGGGCACGCCGGCGTCGGCCAGCCGCTGGGTGGCCTGGGCCACCTCCGCGAGCAGCAAGCTGCGGGGGCTCGGGGGTCGCCCCCCAAATGACTGCTGCACGCAAGTCCTCCGTGTCGTCCTGGGTCGTCCGTGCCGGTGCCTTTACGCGGCTGCCAGTTTCGCCGCCGAGTCCGCGTCGACGCACGCCTGGATGACCGCGTCGAGGTCACCGTCGAGCACCTGGTCCAGGTTGTACGCCTTGAAGCCGACGCGGTGGTCCGAGAGCCGGTTCTCCGGGAAGTTGTACGTGCGGATCTTCTCGGAGCGGTCGACGGTACGGACCTGGCTGCGGCGGGCGTCGGCGGCCTCCTTCTCCGCCTCCTCCTGCGCCGCGGCGAGCAGCCTGGAGCGCAGGATACGCATCGCCTGCTCCTTGTTCTGGAGCTGGCTCTTCTCGTTCTGGCAGGAGGCGACCACTCCGGTCGGGACGTGGGTGATGCGCACGGCGGAGTCGGTGGTGTTGACGGACTGGCCGCCCGGCCCGGAGGAGCGGTAGACGTCGATCCGCAGATCGCTCGGGTTGATCTCCACGTCCACCTCCTCGGCCTCCGGCGTGACCAGCACACCGGCGGCGGAGGTGTGGATGCGGCCCTGCGACTCGGTGGCCGGCACCCGCTGCACCCGGTGCACCCCGCCCTCGTACTTCAGCCGCGCCCACACGCCGTGCCCGGGTTCGGTCTGCCCGCGGGTCTTCACCGCGACCTGGACGTCCTTGTAGCCGCCCAGCTCGGACTCGGTGGCGTCGATGATCTCGGTCTTCCAGCCGACGCGCTCCGCGTAGCGCAGATACATCCGCAGCAGATCCCCGGCGAAGAGCGCGGACTCGTCGCCTCCGGCGCCCGCCTTGACCTCCAGGATCACGTCCTTGTCGTCGCTGGGGTCGCGCGGGACCAGCAGCAGCCGCAGCTTCTCGGTCAGCTCCTCGCGCTGCTTCTCCAGCTCCTTGACCTCGGCGGCGAAGTCGGGGTCGTCGGCACCCAGCTCACGCGCGGTGTCGATGTCGTCACCGGACGCCTTCCAGGAGCGGTACGTGGCGACGATCGGGGTCAGCTCGGCATAGCGCTTGTTCAGCTTGCGCGCGTTGGCCTGGTCGGCGTGGACCGAGGGGTCCGCGAGCCTGGTCTCCAGGTCGGCGTGCTCGCCGACCAGCTCCTCGACGGCCTCGAACATCTTCTGGCTCCTGTGTGCGGTACGACGGTGAAGGGCGGGGCGACCAAAAACGCCGGTCCCGGCACGCCCTCGTCGGGGCGTGGCCGTGGACCGGCGAAGTGGGGCTCGCTACTTCTTGGAGCCGGCGGCCTTGCCGAAGCGGGCCTCGAAGCGGGCCACACGGCCACCGGTGTCGAGGATCTTCTGCTTGCCCGTGTAGAACGGGTGGCACTCGGAGCAGACCTCGGCCCGGACGGTGCCGGACTCGATGGTGCTGCGGGTGGTGAACGACGCGCCACAGGTGCAGCTGACCTGCGTCTCGACGTACTGGGGGTGGATGTCGCGCTTCAAGGTGTCTCCTAGTTTCGGGAGGGCGCCGGGTCGCTGCCGCGGAGTGCGGAGCGTGAACCGGGGCCGACGGTCCAGTCTGCCAGGACTGGGGCCATCCCCCAAAACCGGGGGTTGGGGTCTTCTATTCCGCAGGAGGGGGCGGGGGTGATCGCCGTGGGCGGGTGCGGGTGCGTTGTGGCTGGTCGCGCAGTTCCCCGCGCCCCTTACGGGGTTGCAGTAGCCCTGCGCCTAAGAAGCGACGCCCGCCGTCCGGACTCAGGACGTGACGCCCCCTCCGGGCTCAGGACGTCACCACGCCGTCCGCCTGGCCCGTTGCCGTGCCCTCTGTCGCTGACTCGGGGATCGGCTTGTCCGCCTTGAGGGCGGTCCAGACCTGGTCGGCCTTGGTCTCGTCGAGCAGGACGCGGTTGAGGTTGGCCGGGTCGTACTGGACCGGCATGGTGACCATGTCCATGCCGGAGGAGTCGATGGACTTCAGGCCGTTGGCCCAGGCCGTCAGCGAGTTCACCGAGCCGAGGTCGGAGTCGGTGGTGACCGACTTGGTCGCGGTGTCCGCGAGCGCGAAGAGCTTCGTGGGGTTGGTGAACAGGCCGATGCTCTTGACCTGCTCGACCAGGGCCTTGATGAACGCCTGCTGGAGCTGGATGCGGCCGAGGTCGGAGCCGTCGCCCACGGCGTGCCGGGTGCGGACCAGGCCGAGAGCCTGCTCGCCGGTGAGCTGGTGGGTGCCGGCCGGGAGGTCGAGATGGCTGTCGGGGTCGCTGATGGGCTCGGTGGTGGTGACCTCGACCCCGCCGAGTTCGTCGACCAACGTCTCGAAGCCGCTGAAGTCGACCTCCAGATAGTGATCCATCCGGATCCCGGTCAGTGTCTCGACGGTCTTCACCGCGCAGGCGGCGCCGCCCGTGGAGTACGCCGAATTGAACATCACGCCGCTCGCGGCCGGGTAGGCGTTGCCGTCGGTGTCGGTGCACTCCGGGCGGTCGATCAGGGTGTCGCGCGGGATGGAGACCACGCTGGCCGTCTTATGGCCCTCGTACACATGGACGATCATCGCGGTGTCGGAGCGGGCGGTGCCGTCGTCCTCGCCGCCGCCCAGGTCCTGGTTGTCGCCGGAGCGGGTGTCCGAGCCGAGGACCAGGATGTTCTCCGAGCCGTTGTCGACCTTGGTGGGGCGGTCGGAGCCGAGGGCCTGGTCGATGTTGACGCTCTGGAGGTTGCCGTTGAGCTTGAAGAAGACATAGCCCGCGCCGGCGCCGCCGAGGAGGACGATCCCGACCGCGGTCCAGGCCGCGATGAGGGCGCCCTTGCTGCGCTTGCCGCGCTTCTTGCGGCGGCGGTCCCGGGCGCGGTGACGTGGACCACTGGAACCTGACGGGCCCGGTATGCCGGGGCCCGGCGTGCTCTCGGCAGACATGTGCTCCTCGGCTTCTCGTCCGGTCGGTGTACCCCCAGCGGTGACGGACAGGGCTGGTGGGGCGGCCCGGACGACGCCGGGTTCACCCCGTATCCATCGTGCTCCGTACGGTCAGACGGGGAAACTCGGCACAGGGTTGCACAACGCGCTGTGCCCACCGCCGGGGCGATGGGCACAGCGCGTAGCCGGATAACGCGGGGGTGACCCCCCTCACCTGCGGGTTCAGCCGAAGAGGTCGTACTGCTTGAAGTCCGTGCCGATCTCGATGGGTGTGGCGAAGATCTCGCTGGTCGCCTTGCCGGTGCCCGGGTAGAGGGAGAGCTTCCCGGCGGGAGTGCGGGCCAGCAGGTCGGCCTTGCCGTCGCCGGTGATGTCACCGACCGCGTCGAAGGCGTTGAAGCCGCTCCAGGTGCGCACCTTCACCCGCGCCGAGAACGCCCCGGTGCCGGCCTTGCCGGTGCCCTTGTAGAGGTAGACGGTGCTGCCGGTCTTGGTGCGGGCGATCAGGTCGGTGCGGCCGTCGCCGGTGAAGTCGCCGTGGCCGAGGACCACGTTGTACTGGTTCCAGCCGGAGCCGACCTTGACGCGGGCGGCGAAGGTGCCGTTGCCCTTGCCCGGGTAGATCCACAGCACGCCCGCGGAGTCCACCGACAGCAGGTCGGGCAGATAGTCACCGGTGACATCGCCGGGGAGGACCATCTGGGTGCGGGTCTTCCAGTTGTCGGCGAGCTTCTTGGTGGTCCACTGGCCGGTGGAGAGCACGAAGTGGGTCCAGAAGACATCGCCGTCGCTGGTGCGGCGGTAGACCAGGTCCTGGAAGCCGTCCCGGTCGAGGTCGGTCTGGAGGACCGAGTTCACGCCGTCCCAGTTGCCCCACTCCTCGCGCGCGTCGAAGGTGGTGCCCTTGGATGCCTTGGCGTAGCCGATCTTGTTGGACGACTTGCGCACCCACATGTCGGCCCGGTTGTCCCGGCTGATGTTGGTGTCGTCGATGCGCGGATAGACCGCCCCGACGTAGGAGGTGACCTTGGAGAAGACGCTGTAGGCGCCCTTGGCCACGCAGTCCTCCACGCCCCAGGAGACGACGCCGATGATCCGGTTGTTGACCACCAGGGGGCCGCCGGAGTCGCCGTTGCAGGCCGTGGTGGTGCCGCTGTTGCTGCCGGTGGCGGGCTTGCCCGCGCACACCATGTGGCCCTTGACGAATTCCGAGCCGTAGGTGCGCGAGCAGGTGGTGTCCGACTGGAGCGGCAGGGTCGCCGTCTTCAGCTTCTCCGAGATCGCGTCGCTGGTGGAGCTGGTCCGGCCCCAGCCGTAGACCTTGGCGCTGGTCCCGGCGGCGTACGAGGCGCTGTCCCCGGCCGTCGTCATCTTGATCGGCGTGGCCTTGACCGGGACGTCCAGGGTGAGGACGGCGATGTCGTTGTCGAGCGTCGTCGCGTTGTACGACGGGTGCTGCCACTGGCGCAGCGGCAGGGTGACCGTGCCGCCGTGCAGGTCGCTGCCGCCGGAGCCGTTGTCGGAGGGCAGCTGGGCGGTGCCGGTGACGATGGCGCCGTTCGCGTACCAGTTGTAGCCCTTGACGCAGTGCGCGGCGGTGAGGATCTTCGTGGGGGCGACGACCGCGCCGCCGCAGAAGAAGCCGATGTCGTCGGCGGTGCCGGTGGTGCCGCGGTCGTCGAAGTACCACAGCTGTGCCATCCAGGGCGCGGTGGTGATCCCGGTGGTGACCCCGCCGATGATCTTCGCGTCCTTGCCGCCGGCCGCGCTGCCGGCGGTGACGCCGCTGCTCAGTGACGTCTTGTTGCCCTGCCCGGCGAGGTCGTCCTCCGCCTGGGCAGCCGCGACGCGGTCGGTCAGCTCGGCGCTCGTCACGGTGGTCGGTCCGGGTATCACCCCCGGCGACGGCAGCGGAGTGGCGGCATCGGCGGACGAGGTCAGCAGCGCGGCCCCGAGCACCGCGGCGAGAGCGGCGGCGATGGCGGACGCGCCGAACCGTATCCGCCGTCTGTGCCGCACTTCACCCCCCGCAGACATGGACGTATCCACTCAAGTCCCCCCTAGGGATAAGAAGTTCGAAGGCGGAGATCTTATAACAAATAAGGTGGCGATGCAGGCGCTGTTGCGCAACCCGCTGGCCGAGCCCTATCTGCTGGGGGTGTCCTCCGGGGCGTCGCTCGGG